>DATCVD010000144.1:0-4266 GCA_036567125.1 Pyrinomonadaceae bacterium
CGAAGGTTATTACAACCGGGCGCGGCGGCACTCAAGCCTGGGTTACAGAACGCCGGACGAGTTCGGGCGGGAATGGGAGATCAAAACGAAAGGGGAAAATAGCGAGAGGATCATGTCCGGAAATACTTGACCATCTCATACCTCTGCCCGGGAGTGTACGTGAGTTGCAGGCTGGTCCTCGCGGTGCGGACGAAGTAGCTGGCCGACTGCTGAGGATGTTCCTTCACCTTTCGCAGAAATGCCCTGAAGTCGGCGTTGAAGATTTCTTTCGTGAAGTCATCGCGGGGCGGGAGCATGACCTTCGGGTTTTCGCCTAATTTGCGCGGGCGGCGCGATTGGATGGTGAGGCTGAAGCCGTTCCCCGGTATGCCGGCCTTCGCGCTTCGTCTGGTCAACTCGACGTCAAACTCCCTGACGGGGTTCTCGTCTTCATAACCTTCATCGCTCACCGTGGCAATGTCCGCGGCGAAGCTCACTCCGGGATCGTGAGCGGGGGTGAACAACAGATCCAGTCTGGCCGCCCCGCCCAAATCTGGCTCGTGCTCTACGTTGCCGAGTTTGCTAAAGGCGTTAAGTACGGCCACCTCCCACTCGGCATGGAGGGACTGGAAATCTTCTCTGTTAAGTAGGGAAACGTGCCGGTCAAGCTGCTCCTTCGTGAGGAAACCGGCGTTCTCGTCGAGCATCAACTGGACGATTCTGCGTGAGAAGATAGGCATGATCGAAGTGCCATCCAGATAACCAGTTGGTGCGCGCCCTGCCTTGTATCTTTCTCTCCGTTTGCTACGGCGCCGCTACGAATCTAGGCAGTTTTGTTTCCGTGTCCACGGGCTCTCTATCAAAAGAAGTAGCACTGCAAACTGTGTCCGATGGCATACGTCCGGTGACATAGGAGAACTGCTCCTCACACCTCTTTCATCTGTTCTCAGCCGTGAGTAATGATTTGCTCCTCTCCCTCACCCGCTCGACGTCCGCTGGCGGGAGGAAACCGCCTGTATCAACGCGCATCTCCGACAGCGTCACCTCTACCGCCTGCCCTTTGACTTCGAGCATGGCGACGCAGGCCTCTGCCAATTCTTCGATCTCACCCTCTGACAGCCGCCGGTACTCCTCCGGCGCGGGATGGGCACGACCCACGTCGCCGCGAGAAGAGCAGGCCGCTTCGCTGATGATCCCGTACTGGCGCAGCACGTTGTAGGCCTCGCGCTGCGCCACCCGCGCCGCCTTGGGCAGTCCCCTGCTCTCTAACCACTCCCGTGTCCGCTCGTGTTCTTGAGCGGCCGCACGACGAGCAGCGGCATGGATCGATGGCTCGATCTCTCGACCGAGGCGCGAGACGATCTCGTTGACGGGAATTTCGACCCGGAGTGGTGGCGGCGCCGAGCCCCCTCCCGCTGTGCCCGTGTTTTGGGATGAGCGTCGAAGCGGTGTCGGCTGCCGGTCTGACTCTGTTTTAACCACCCCGGAGTGCTCCGCGCCGTTTTTTGGCGCGCGCGGATCTAAGTCTGTGTCTAAACCTTCTGGATCAGCGAAGCTGTCATTAAAGGGCGTTCCCGCGGCGGGAGTATGGGACGCCGAAGCGGGAGTGCGGACGAGGCGCAAATTTTTTTGCCCTTCGCGCCTCCCGATCGAGGCGGCCGCGCGGTTGAGGAAGATGCGGATCCCTGCGCCGTTCTTGCCGGCGTAGTAGCCGATGATGCCCTGCCCGTGCATCCAGTCGAGGGCTTTCTTGGCGGTTGTGTTGCCGCAGTCGAGCAGGGCGACGAGCTGCTGCCACGCCGTCCGCGGTTCCCCGTCGACGTCGCCTCCGACGAAGCGCAACACCCCCTCGCGCTCCCAGTACTCGGCCGGCGCGTCGATCAAGGTGAGGTACAGGGTGCCCATCAGGCGGGTCACTTCTCTGGCCTCGGCCGACTTCAGCAGCTCGATGGCGTCGCGGTCGATCTGGCGAAAATTTTTGCGGTACTCGTCTTCGCCTAGCGTCGTCCGCCTGACGAAACGCTGCGCTGTTGCGGTCATGGTCAGTCCCTTTTTCAGGGCTTGACAGCGGGGCCGGATTACAAGTAAATACACGTATCACGGCTCGCCGTTCAAGCGAGTTAAGGATTGACCTGGAGCGTTCTGTCGCCAAACGTGGCGCTCCAGGTCATTTGCTTTTTGGACACCCTCGGTGTCGCTGCTACTCTCTAATTTTCTCCATCAAAATCGAGTTGCGCCGATGATCCGGCGGAATCTATCGCCGGGTTCTTAAACCCCCGGCTCAATCAAATTCCAACCCCGATCCAGACCGACGCAGGTTCGATCTAACCTTTTTTTTCGCACATTTCAACAAGAAAATTCACCCGCTCCAACCGTAAACTATTGATTTTACAACGGATGCATGCATGCATGGATGGGTGCGCGCATGCTCTCATGGATGCATGCATGCATGGGTGCATGCGCCCTGAATCCGTAAGTTATTGAAAAATAATCCTTGCCAAGATTTGCTTAGTTATTGTATGCATGCATCCATGAAAGCATGCATTCATGGGCGCATTTATCCATGAATCCATGAGAGCATGAATGCAACAGCGGAAAATTTTTTCGAGGAGTGCCCCGATGCCGCGAATTGAGCCGGGAGTCGTCATCGCCGTGGGGAACCAGAAGGGTGGCGTCGGGAAGAGCACCAACACGGTCCACCTGGCAACGGCGCTCGGCGAGAAAGGGTACTCGTCGCTGGTCATCGACCTCGACCCGTCGGCCGGCTCGACCAAGCACCTCGGCATCCCCCCGGAAAGTTTCGCCGGCACCCTCGAGTTGCTGACGACGGACGAGACGCCCGAAACTCTCGCGATCACGGAGAAACTGCCGAAAGGCGTGCACCTCATCCCGGCGCGGGCCGAGCTGTCGGAACTCGATCACCTGGTCTCGAAGTTCGTCGATAAGACGCGAATCCTGGAGCGCGCGCTCGCCTTGGCGCGGCCGGCCTACGACTTCATCTTCCTCGACACCCCGCCCAACCCCGGGGCCAGCACGACCGTGGCGGCCTACTCGTCCGCCGACTGGTTTTTGCTCTCGGCGTTCCCGCATCCCCTTTCTGTCGGAGGACTTAACGAGGCCCTGAAGGACATCGTCGACGTCCGCGCCCGCCGAAACCCCAACCTTGAAGTCCTCGGCGTCGTCGTGTCGGCCGTGGACGGGCGCAGCAACCTCTGGCGTGAGGTGGAGGAAGTAGTCAACCGGGCGCTGCCGGGCAGGGGGTTTAAGACGAAGATCTCGCAGGCCATCGAGGTCGCCAAATGCCCGGGGCGGGGCAAGACCATCCTCCAGATGAAGGGACTTGAAAACCACCCCGTGTCGAATCAGTACCGGGCGCTGGCGGCCGAGATAGAAGAGCGGGTCAAGAACCGCGACGAGTTTCTCAGCGGCCGCCTGACCGCCAAGGAAGCCGGAAAAGCGCAGGTAAAGGGCGAAAAACGGGGTGAAACGACCGCCGCGGCGGCGAATGAATAAGGGGTCAGGGAAGCCAGAACATGCCGAAGCCACTGGACAAGCCGCAACCGAGCAGCTCCGTCGCGAATATGCTGGACCTCGGCGTCGGGGCCGCCGCCCTCGCCAAGCCCACGCGCCGAGAGAACGTCCCGCCGACCCCGGTCGCCAACGACATCCCGCCGCAGCCGGCACCGGCCGAGCCCGCGGGCGAACCGGCCAACATCCACCGGCAGTTCATCCTGACCCGCTCGGCCGACGAGACGCTCAAAAAACTGGTGCGGATTTACAGCCGGGCGGGCGGCGTCGACCTGAAGAGCAGCGAAGTGATGAGGGCCGTGCTGATCGCCCTCGAGCACGCCGCGCCTGAACTGGAGCGGGAGGCGGCCCGCACGGGGCGGCTCAAGCGCCCGAAAAACGACCGGGGTAACGAGGGCCTGCGCGACCGGCTGGAGCGCCGCATCGCGCGCGCGATCATCGCCGGGGTGCGGGCGGCGACCCCACCCGAAGAGTAAGCAGGCGGCTGCCATTCGACACCTCAACGTCCCGGCCTGTTCCGAAAGTGGGCCCCTGCGAAGGGGTTTCACGCGCCGTTTCACGCCCATTATCTGAAACCCTCACCCGAGTTAAAACCTTTTGTTGGTCATCTCTTATACTAATTCCGGTAATCTCTCTTTTGCGAAGACGACTATTGACGGTTTCTATTCAGCTATTGCGTAAAGGCGGGCAAAGAAAGGTGATAGCGGTGAGATAAGGCCGCCATTGGCCGGCAGTATATCACTCCCGCTCTCGACGCCT
>DATCVD010000145.1:0-4961 GCA_036567125.1 Pyrinomonadaceae bacterium
CGCGCCGACGAATCGCGCGCCGACGAATCACGCGCCGCCTGAACCGCCGCGCCGCCCGGCCCGCGCCCGACCGCCTTGTCGTTCTCGACGACGCGCGAGACTTCGCGCCCGGCGTCGTAGTTGATCACGACGCCGAGGTACGGCTCCCGCGCCCCGCCGGAGATCAGCTCGTAGGCGCGCGCGCCCTCGTCAATCGTGAAGCGGTGCGTGACGAGCGGCGCGACCCGCACGCCGCCCGCGGCCAGAAGATCGAGGAAGGCTTCGAGGTTGCGCCCCTCCGTCCAGCGCACGTAAGCGAGCGGGTAGTCGTGCCCGCGCTCCTCGTATTCGGGGTCGTAGCGCCCCGGCCCGTAGGACATCGAGACGCGCAGACTGAGTTCGCGCCGGAAGTACACGTCGCGCGGCACGTTCATCCCCGTCAGGCCGACGGCGACGACGCGCCCCTTCAAACGCGACACCTCGCCGGCCAGACGGATCGGCTGATCCGACTCGCTCGCCGCCGTCACGACGACGGCGTCCGCGCCGCGCCCCCGCGACCACTCCGCGACGGCACGCCGCGCCGCTTCGCCCGAGATCGCGCCGTCGTCCATGCCGAGCCGGCGCGCGAGATCGATCTTCGACTCGTCGAGATCGAGGCCGAAGACGCGGCAGCCGTTCGCCTTCAAAAGCTGCGCCGTCAACTGCCCCAGCAGGCCCAAGCCTACGACGACGACCGACTCTCCCAGCGTCGGCTCCGCGAGCCTGACGCCCTGCAAGGCGATGGCCCCCAGCGTCGCGAACGCGGCCGACTCGAAGTCGACCGCGTCGGGCACGCGCGCGCACAGGTTCTTCGGCACGGAGAGCACCTCGGCGTGCGAAGCGTACCCGACGCCCGCGCACGCCACGCGGTCGCCCGCGCGGAAGCCCTCCGTCTCGGCCCCCACCCCGACGACGACGCCGGCCGCGCTGTAGCCGAGCGCGTAAGGGTCGCCGAGTTTCGCGCGCACGGCCTGCACCGTGCCCGCCAGCCCTTCGGTCTTCACGCGCTCCAAGACCTTCTTCACCAACTCGGGGCGCTCCCGCGCGCGCTCGACCAGGCTCTTGCGCGACTGCTCGACGGCCGCCCGCTCCGTCCCCGCGCTCACCAGCGACGCGGCCGTCCGCACCACGACGCGCCCGCGCTGCGCCGCCGGCACGGGCACCTCCACGACCGTCCCGCGCCCCTCCTTCGGACTGTACAGAAGTTGTTTCATGGAATAGCTGTTAGCTATCAGCCGTTAGCCGTGAGCAGAACCGAAAACAAAAACCGGAGCGGCAGCGAAAGTCGAAGCTGTCTCCTTCCGGCTAGCGGCTAACGGCTAATAGCTAACAGCTTTTTTCGCCAGTGCTTCTTCGACGAGATCGCTGATCCACTCGGCGCGGGCCTGCCACGTGCCGCCGGCCACCGCCTGCTGGCGGGCGCGCGCTCGCTCGTCGCCGGTCTCACTGAGTGCGTCTGCGACGAGGCGGAAGAAGTCGTCGCGCGAGCGCGCGATGCGGAGCACGTCGCGCATCGGCTCGTATTCGGGGAGCGGCGAGATGACCACGGGCTTGCCCGTCGCCAGATACTCGCGCACCTTGATCGCCGAGCCGTAGGAAGTGAACGCGCGCTCCGTCTCCCACGGCAGCACGCACACGTCGAAGCCGGCGGCGTAGCGCGGCAGGTCGGCGTAGGCGACCGGCGGGATGAAATGCGCGTTCGGCAAGCCTTCGATCTCCAGCCCGCGCGACTTGTTGCCGATGAAGACCCAGTGCCAATCGGGGCGCTCGCGCGCCGCGCGGCGGACGAGTTCCTGATCCACGAGCCACGGCTCAATCGCCCCGAAGTAGCCGAGCCGCGGCCGCGGGATGCGCGCCACCTCCGCCGCCACCTCCAAGCCGCCCGCCGAAACTTTCGACCAGTGCTCGAAATCCACGGCCTGCTCTAACAGGTGCGAGCGATCCAGCCCGCGCGTCGCCTCGGCGAGCAGCTTGCGGCCCGAGTAGAAGACGAGATCGGCCGCGTCGATGGCGCGCTCGTGCAGCCGCCGGATCGCTTCCGGGTCGGTCGCGTGATCCATCGGGTTCGCGTCGTACTTGTCCGAAACCTGATAGACGACCAGCGACTCGTCCAGCCGGCCGACCGCCTCGACCGCCGTCGGGATCGCCACCCACAGGACGGGGCGGCGCAGGCCGCGCCTGCGCGCGAGCGCGCCGACCTGCGCCGAGAGCAGACGCCGGTTCAACGAGCGCGCGAGCCGGTTGCCGTGGAACGGCAGGGTCGCGGGCGAGACGACCGTGATGCCCTCGTCGGTCGTGCGCGCGAGCTTCGCGTAGGAGCGCAGCTTGCGGGCCAAGCGCGGCAGCAGGTTTTTGTCCGTCAGGTTCGGCAGGCCCATCGAGATCGAGTTGACGAAGATGACGCGGTTGCCCGCGCGCGCGAACTGGCGCATCAGGTGGTTCTTCGAGTGCGGGTGGTGGTACCACCAGTCCTCGCCGCCGAAGCAGACGATTGAGCGGCCGCGCATCATGTCCGGGGCGCGGCCCCTTGTCGGTGTGACGACTGCGAAAGTGCCATAGCTCGTGCCGGGCTGCCGGCCGCCGCCCCGCCCGCCGACTCCTTAGTTCTCCACCCCGCGGCCCGCATTCTACCGTAGAACCGGCGCGCGCGGCGCACCGCGCGGCGCGTCAGTCGAGTCCCAACACCTCTTGCAGCGCGCGCAGGTTCGCCGCGGCCTCGCGGCCGAACTCGGCCGACCAGCGTTCGATCTCGGCGGCCGGCCGCTCGAAGAGCGCGCGCCGCAGTTGGCGCGCCAGACCTTCCACGTCCCCGAACTCGTAAGTCAGCATCCCGCGCGTCTCGCCCGCGTTTGTCGCGACGACGGGCAGCCCCGCCCACGTCGCCTCGACGCGCGAGATGCCGTAGCCCTCCCGCTCGACGCCGCGGACGAAACAGTCGCTTTGCCGGAACACCTGATACACGTCGGAGTTCGGCACGTTCTCGACGACCGTGATCCAGTCGCGGCCGGCGAGCACTTCGCGCCGGTAGCCTTCGTCGCGCGCGAACGTGCCGTCGAGCAGCGCGAGGCCGATGTCTTCGCCCGTCTCGCGGCGCAGCGTTTCGACCGCGCGCGCCGCGTCGAGGAAGCCGTAAGGGGGGATGAAGACGCCGACGGAGCAGACGCGGCGCGCGCGGCCGGCGTAAGGCCGGAGCGCGCGCGCGGTCGCTTCCGTGAGCGGGGCGGCGAGCGCGGCGGCGGGGACGGGGACGAGGCAGGGGATGACGTGGACGGGCTGCGTCACGCCCACCTCGTCGCGCAGCCAGCGGCGCAACTCGTCGCTCACGACGACGAACTCGCTGACGTTGCGCGCGGCGAGACGAAAGAGCCGCTTGCGCGCGGGGCCGAACTCGCGGTGGCGCGCGGGGAGCGTGCCGTCGAGGACGTTCTTGTGCCACTCGAAGCCGAGCAGTCGCTTGGCGGCGAGCCACACGGGCAGCAGCAGCCTGTGCGGGTGTTCGAGGTGGAAGTGGGTCGCGTCGAGGATGCGCGCGCCGCGCGCCTCGGCGAGCAGGGCGGGCACGACGCCGAGCCTGCGGTGGCGAACGCGGCGGACGAGCGGATCATTTTTCGTGCGGTCGCCGAGCACGCCCCAGACGCGCGCGACGCGGCCGCGCAGGTGCTCCGCGAGGAAGCTCATGTAAACTGAGACGCCGCCGTAGGGCGGCGGCAGCGGGCCGTAGAGGATCACCTTGCGTCGCATCCCGAGACCGCTATCATGCAACAGCCGCCGACGCCAGTCCAAGCCCACGTCTCGGCCGACGTCCCGGCCGGCGCGCGCCCGCGCGTCTCGGTCGTCGTGCCCTCCTACAACCACGCGCGCTTCGTCGCCGACTGCCTGCGCTCGATCTTCAAGCAGACGCACGCGCCCGCCGAAGTGATCGTCATCGACGACGGCTCGACCGACGGGTCGGTCGCCGTCATCGAGCGCGAGTTGCGGGACTGCCCCTTCCCTTGCGAACTCTTCGCGCGCGAGAACCGCGGCCTGTGCGCGACGCTCAACGAGGGGCTGGCCCGAACGAAAGGCGACTTCTTCGCCTACCTCGGCTCGGACGATCTCTGGCTCGCGGATTTTTTGCGCGCGCGCGTCGCGCTGCTCGACGGCCGGCCGGGCGCGGCGCTCGCCTACGGCCACGCCTTTCTGATCGACGCGGAGAACCGCGTCGTCGATTCCAGCGCGGGCTGGGGGGCGGCTTACGCCGACGGCGACGCGCGGCCGATGCTCTTGCGGACGACCGCGCCGCTCAGCCCCACGGTCGTCTATCGCCGCCCCTTCGTCGGGCGGCACGGGTGGCGCGAGGGCGCGCGGCTCGAAGACTACGAGCTGTACCTGAAGCTCGCGGCCGAGGGCGAGTTCGCCTTCGACCCGCGGCCGCTCGCGGCGTGGCGCTGGCACGGCACGAACGCGAGCCGCGACCAGCGGATGATGCTCGACGAACAGCTCGCCGCGCAGCGCCGCGAGCGCGCGCTCCTCGGACTCGACGAACGCGCGCTCGCCCGACTCCACGCGCGCCTGCGCTTCGAGCGCGCCGAAGACTTCCTCCGCCTCGGCCGCAAGCGCGACGCGCTGCGCCTCGCGCTCTCGAACCTCTCCGGCGCGCGCTCGCCCCGCGCCGTCGCGCGCATCCTCGCGCGCCTCGCCGTCCCCTACCCCCTCGTCCGCGCCCGCCAGCGCCGCGCGGCGAGCCGCACGTCGGAGCGGTACGGCGTGATTCGGGTTTGACGGCGGAAGCCTTTCTTGACGCCCGCGCGCGGCCGTGGCTAGACTGACCAACTTGGCCGCGCCGCGCGACTTCCGACTGTGAGGCGCAGGGTTCTACGCGCGCGGGCGAAGCTTAACGGATGGACTTGGAGACCAGAGACGGCGCGGGCGCGCTCGCAACGGGCGGCGGCGCGGCCGTGCGC
>DATCVD010000146.1:0-6708 GCA_036567125.1 Pyrinomonadaceae bacterium
GTCGCCGCGGGCGGGCGTGTCGCCGGCCCCGTCGTCCGCCGCGCCGCTCATTCGACCACGTCGAGGACGTAGCGCCGAGCGCCCTTCGTGCCGGCGGCGTGGAGCAGCGAGCGCAGGGCTTTGATCGTGCGGCCCTGCCGCCCGATCACCTTGCCCACGTCGCCCTCGGCCACGCGCACCTCGATCAGCGTCGTCCGCGGGTCGCGCTCGACCTCGCGCACGTCCACCGAGTCGGCGTCCGCCACCAACTCCCTGACGATCATCTCGACCGCGTCTCTCATAACGGGTTACGGGTTCGGGGCGCGAAGCTCAAGGCCCGGTGCCGCAGCCCCGAGCCTTAAACCCCAAGCCCTCACGCCTGCGCTTCCGCCTGCGACTCGGCCGCGGCCGCGCGCGACTGGCTCTTGATCAGCCGCTCGACCGTGGGCGAGGGCTGCGCGCCGCGCTCCATCCAGTAGCGCACGCGCTCAAGGTTCAGGTTCACCTCGGCCGGGTTGCGCGTCGGGTTGTAAGTCCCGACGTTCTCGATGTACGCGCCGTCGCGCTTCGACAGCCGCTCCTTGACGACCACGCGGTACGCCGGCTTCTTCTTCGCGCCCATGCGCATCAGTCTGATGGCTAACAACTGCTAATCCTCCGGATTAAGAGGTCAGAGGTTAGAGGTCAGAGGTTAGTAAGAAACTCGCCGCTTTTACTAACCGCTAACCTCTGACCTCTAACCTCTGCGTTTCTTGTGCCTCGGTTTCTTGCGAATCTTCCTGCGGCCCGCGCCCGCGCCCGCGCCGGCCGGGAGCGGCGGCATCAACGCGCCGCCGTTGCCTTCCTCCGCGCCGCCGCCGGCCATGCCCGACATGTCCGGCATCCCCATCATGCCGGCGACGCGGCGGGCCATGCGCCCTTTGATTCCGCCGCCGCCGCCGCCGCCGCCGAACAGCCCCAGCCCCGACATCTGCCGCATCATCTGCCGCATCTCGGTGTACTGCTTGACGAGCTGGTTGACCTCCGCGACGGACGTGCCCGATCCCAGCGCGATGCGGCGGCGGCGGCCCGCGTTGAGCAGCTTGTGATCGGCGCGCTCATCGGCCGTCATCGAGTCGATGATCGCCTCGGTGCGTTTGAGCTCGCGCTCCATCTGCTCGGTCTGCTCCTCGTTGAGATCGGGCATGCCCATCCCGCCGAGCAACTGGTCGGGCAGCAGCTTCATGATCTTCGAGAACGAGCCGAGCTTCTTGACCTGCCGCAACTGCTTGCGGAAGTCGTCGAGCGTGAACTGATTCTTCTGAAGTTTTTCTAACTGCGCCTCGGCCTCCGACTGATCGACTTTGGCCTGCACCTCCTCGATCAGCGAGAGCACGTCGCCCATGCCGAGGATGCGCTGCGCGATGCGGTCGGGGTAGAACGGCTCCAGCGCGTCGTACTTCTCGCCGACGCCGACGAACTTCACGGGCTGCCCCGTCACCTGCTTGATCGAGAGGGCCGCGCCGCCGCGCGCGTCGCCGTCCATCTTCGTCAGCACCACGCCCGTGATGCCGACCCGGCGGTGGAACTCCTCGGCCGAGCGCACGGCGTCCTGCCCCGTCATCGCGTCGGCGACGAACAGGATTTCGCCGGGCCGCGTGTCCGACTTGATCTGGACGAGCTCCTGCATCAACTCGTCGTCGACGTGGAGCCGCCCGGCCGTGTCGATGAGCAAGGTGTCGAAGCCGGTCTGCTGCGCGTGGCGGAACGCCTCGCGCGCCAGTTCGACCGCGTCGTTCGACTCCGGCTTCTCGAAGATCTGCTGGCCCGTCGCCTTCGCGATGACTTTAAGCTGCTCGCGCGCGGCCGGGCGGTTCACGTCGGTCGAAACCAGCAGCGGCTTGCGCTCCTGATTCTTCGAGAGCCAGAGCGCGATCTTGCCCGTCGAGGTCGTCTTGCCCGAGCCTTGCAGGCCGACGATCATCACGACGTTCGGCGTCTGCTTCGTGAAGACCAGCCGCGACGACTGGCCGCCGAGGAGATCGATCAGTTCGTCGTGGACGATCTTGACGACCTGCTCCGACGGCTTCAGCTCCTGCCAGACCTGCTGGCCCTCGGCCTTCTCCTTCACCGCCGCGATGAAGTCTTTGGCGACCTTGTAGTTAACGTCGGCTTCGAGCAGGGCCAGACGGATTTCGCGCAGCGCGGCCTCGACGTGCGCCGGGGTGAGCACGCCTTCGCCCCGAAGGTTCTTCAGGGTGCGTTTGAGCTTGTCTGAAAGTGACTCGAACATGGCTTCTCAGGCGCGAATCCGGCCTCTAGCCGAAAACTGAGATGATACGGGCGCGCCTTGCCCGAGTCAAGGAAGCGCGCCCGGCCGCGGCCGGCCCGCCCGCGAGCCGGCACGCGCGGCCGGGCCGCCAAAAATGCGGGGCGAACGCGTACATTCGTTCACTTTGCGTTAAAAAGTTCTTGGCCGTTCCGTAAAAAGGTGCTATAGTCCGGCCCGCATTAAGAGTAAGAGGGGCTGCTCATGCAACGTTTTTCAGGGTGTCAGTCGGTCACGGTCAGGCTCGTTCCTTCCGTCTGCCCCGTCCATGCCGCCGGAGCGATTAGCGGTTAATCTCTCCCACAGCTTCGGCGCTACCCCTTACACAGAATCAGGTCTTCAACCGGGCGCGCGGCCGGCCGCGGCCGGCTTTTGTCTCTCCGGCCGCGCCGGGTGCTAGGATGGCCGGGCACACGCCCGGAGGCGTCGCGGCAAGTTCGGAAGCGTCGCGGCCCTCCCGTCAGTCGCCCCCGGCCGGGAGTCCCCGAAGGTCAGCCAGAGTCATGGACTACAAGTTTCAGGTCAACCTCGGCGGCATCATCGATCTGCTGTCGAACCACATCTACAGCAGCCCGCAGGTCTTCGTCCGCGAGCTGCTGCAAAACGCCGTGGACGCCATCACCGCGCGCGCGCTCGCAGACCCCGCGCACCGCGGCGAGGTCGAAATCCGCCTGCCCGCGACTCCGGGCGCGCAGCCCCGGCTCGTGCTCAGCGACAACGGCGCGGGGCTGACCGAGGACGAGATTCACCAGTTCCTCGCCACCATCGGCCAGACCTCGAAGCGCGACGCCGACGGCGCGGGCCGCCTCGACTTCATCGGGCAGTTCGGCATCGGCCTGCTCTCGTGCTTCGTCGTGAGCGAGGAGATTTCGGTGCTGACGCGCTCGGCGAAGCCGGGGTCGCGCGCGGTCGAGTGGCGCGGCCGGGCGGACGGCACCTACACCGTCCGCGTGACCGGCGACGAGATGGAGCCGGGCACGACCGTGCGCCTGCTCTGCAAGAAGGGGAGCGAGGAGTATTTCGACGCGGGGGAGGTGCGCCGCCTCGCGCACCACTACGGGAGCCTGCTGCCCTACCCCGTCCGCCTCTCGGCCGGCGGGGCCGCGCCCGTCCTCGTCAACGACGAGGGGCCGCCGTGGCGGCAGGCGTTCGCCGACCCGAGCCGCGAGCGCGAGTCGTACCTCGAATACGGCCGCCGCCTCTTCGGGATGGACTTCCTCGACGCCGTGCCGCTGCGTTCCGCAGTCGGCGACGTGCGCGGCGCGGCCTACGTTCTGCCGCACCCGATGAGCTTGTCGGCGCGCAAGACGCACCGCGTCTATCTCAAGAACATGCTGCTCTCGGAGGACGCCGAGGGCCTGCTGCCCGACTGGGCCTTCTTCGTCAAGTGCGTCGTCAACGCCAACGCCCTGCGGCCGACGGCCTCGCGCGAGTCGTTCTACGAGGACGACGCGCTCGCCTCGACGCGCGACGCGCTGGGCCGGACGCTGCGCAACTACTTGGTAGAGTTGGCCGAGGAAGACCCGCGGCGTCTGAAGCAGATCATCGAGCTGCACTACCTCTCGATCAAGGCGCTCGCGGCCGAGGACGACGACTTCTTCCGCCTCTTCGTCAACTGGCTGCCCTTCGAGACCAACATGGGCACGAAGACCCTGACCGAGTACCGGCGCGACGCCGACACGGTACTCTTCGCGCCGGGCCGCGATCAGTTCCGCCAGATCGCGCGCGTCGCCGCCTCGCAGGGCCTCTGCGTCGTCAACGCCGCCTACACCTACGACGTTGACCTGATCTTCAAGCTCCGCGAGGTCTTCCCCGGCGTGCGGCTCGAACTCGTCGACGGCAAGTCGCTCTCCTACAGCTTCGAGCGCCTGACGGCGGACGAGGAGGAAGAAGTCTCGTCGTTCGCGCGCTTCGCCGGGCGCGTGCTCTCGGAGCTGAACTGCGCCGTCGAGGTCAGGAAGTTCACGCCCGGCGACCTGCCCGCGCTCTACACATCGAGCGAGGAGGCGGACTTCCGCCGCTCCATCGAGACGACGAAGGAGGTGGCGGACTCTTTCTGGTCGTCGCTCCTCGACCGCCTCGGCGACTCGGCCGACGGCGACGCCGAGGGCCGGCTCTGCTTCAACTACCGCAACCCGCTCGTCCACAAGGTGGCGCGCGTCGGCGACGACACGCTCCAGCGTCTGGCCGTGCAGGTGCTCTACGTCCAAGCCCTGATGCTCGGCCACCGCCCGCTCTCGTCGAAGGAGATGCGGCTCCTGAACGAAGGGCTGTCGGGCCTGTTGGAGTGGGGCGCGGACATCGTGATCGGGGGTGTCCAGTGAGCGAGACGTATGAGCCGGGCGGGCGCGAGACGGTCGAGCGGCTGCTGGCCGAGGCGCTCGAAAGCATCAAGGACGGCCCCGAAAAGATCGCCGTGCTCGAAGAGGCCGTGCGCCACGCCGACGCGGCGGGCGATCTCAAGTTGCAGTACGCCGCGCGCGAGGACTTGGTCGAGGCCGCCTACTTCGGCGGCGCGCCCGACAAGGCCGTCGTCGCCTACACTTGGTGTCTCGCGCAGTTCGACCGCCACCCCGGCGAGTTCGACGAGTGGCGACTGCTCTGGCGCTACAAGTGGATGGTCAACGTCATCCCCGACTTCCCGCAGATACCGCGCGAGCAGATCCACGGGATGATCGAGGACATGGAGCGCCGCTTCCGCCGCGGCGGCTACGGGCTGCGCTCCGTCCACCAGTACCGCTACCGCGTCGCGCGCTTCATGGGCGAGCGCGACGAGGCGATCCGCCAGTACCGCCGGTCGCAGGCCGAGTCGCCCGACGACGTGAGCGACTGTCAGGCGTGCCGCATCGACGAGCAGTCGTCCTTCCACGTCTACACGGGCGACGACGCGCGCGCGCTTGAGATCGCGCAGTCGCTCGTCAGCTTCCGCCACTTCTGCCGCACCGTGCCGGAGCGAACGTTCGCGCGCCTGCTCCTGCCGCTGCTGCGCCTGCGGCGCGCGGAAGAGGCGGCCGACTTCCACCGGCGCGGCTACCGCCTCTCCGAGGTGCGCAGCCACGGCTCAATCGAGTACGTGAGCGACCACGTCGTCTACCTCGCGCTCTCCGGCGACCCACTCGGCGCGGCGCGGATGGCGGCGAAGCACTACCGCTGGTCGGAGGAGAATCACAACCCGCACGAGCGTTTCATCTTCTACCGCGCGGCGTGGCTCGCCCTCGACCTGCTCGCCGGCCGCGGCCTGACGGAGGTCGCGCTGCGGCTGCCCCCCACGTTCCCGCTCTGCGAAGAGAGTTGCCTCTACGAGACCGCGCGCCTGCGCGACTGGTTCTCCGCCCGCGCCCTCGAAATCGCCCGCCGCTTCGACGCGCGCAACGGCAACGACCACTTCACGCGCGAGCTGGCCGACCTCGACGCGCTCAAAAGATCGGCCGAGCCTGTCGTCTGATCGGCGCGAACGTCGCGGGCGCTCGTGGGCCGATCATTTCGGCGCTTGATCAGCGAAGCCCCGCGGGGCGTCGGCCGTCAGCTTCGGTTGCTTACCAAGCTGACGGCCGACGCCCCGCGGGGCTTCGTCGCAACTCCCCGTTTTCACTTCCCCGCCGCCGCCGTCCGCGCGTTCGCTTCGGCGCGCGTCGCCCAGAGCGCGAGTGCGAGGCCCATGATGAAGTAGAAGATCATCACGACCTCCGAGTCTCCGAGGTTGTAGTGGACGAGTCCGCTCGTGAAGAACCCGACCGCGCCGCCGAGCGCGCCTAAGGAAAGCCCGCGCTCGACCCACTCGGAAGGCTGGCGCGGGCGCGACTCGCGCCACAGCAGCCGCGCGTAGAGCGCGAGCCAGACGAGCCACGCAAGGAGCGCCGGCACGCCGCGCTCGAAGGCGATTTGCAGCGGCGTCGAGTGCAGGTGGCCCCACGGAAGTCTCCCCCCCTCGAACATGCCCCATTCGGGCCAACGTCTCTTCAGCGAGTCCATCCCCGTCCCGACCAGCAGGTGGCGCGGGCTTGACGTGAGCACGCGCCAGCCGTCGCGGTAGGTCGATTCGCGCCACGAGACCGAGCCGTCGCGGCGGTCGAAGAACCCGACCTGCCGCTTCTGCCTGAGCACGTAGAGTCCCGCCGGCACGACGACCGCCGCGACGACGAGCGCGGCCAGCACCGCGCGCCGGCTCGCCGCGCCCGCCAGCACGATCACGAAACACGAGATCAGAAACGAGAGCCACGACGCGCGCGTCACCGTCAGCAGCAGCGCGAAGCCCATCCCCGCCGAAGCGAGCGCGAGCCCCACGCCCGCCAGCGACCGCGGCCGCCCCAGCGCGACGAGCAGCC
The DNA here is from genome assembly GCA_036567125.1 of Pyrinomonadaceae bacterium. Lineage (GTDB taxonomy): Bacteria > Acidobacteriota > Blastocatellia > Pyrinomonadales > Pyrinomonadaceae > JAIVGV01. The sequence continues at coordinate 6,613 of DATCVD010000146.1, forward strand.
CGAAGGCCAGCGAGCCGACGAGCTGCAAGACTTCGGCGTAGGTCGTGTAGTGGCCGTAGAACCCGACGGCCCGCTCGTCGCGCCCGCGCTCCCAAC
>DATCVD010000147.1:0-28280 GCA_036567125.1 Pyrinomonadaceae bacterium
CGCTTCCACCTCGTCAGGAACGTCCGCGACGTGCTCTGCCAGTTGATGATGAGGCAGAACCGGCTGCTGCGCTCGCGCACCTTGGCGGCACCGCCTTCTTCGGCGCCCTCTCCGGAGAACGACGCTTACGCCGGATGTCGCCTGCGCCTGCTGCCTCACCTGGAAGGTAAGAAGAGCGGTAGGAGGAAGCTGACATCGCAGCTCCGGCTGCCTTCCGCCCAAGAGTCTTCATGGATGCTGCTGCGGCCCGAGAAGCTGAAGGATGAAGAGAAGGAGGTCGTCGAGCTGTTACGCCGACTCGCGCCCGAGGTGGCGCGGGCGCGGGAGCTGGCCCTGAACTTCGTCGGGATGATCAGAGGGCGGCGACCCGACGAGCTGCGCCGGTGGCTGATCGACGCGCTGCGGAGCGAGATACCGGAGTTGGTGAGCTTCGCGAATGGGCTGACCGATGACGTGAGTGCGGTGAAAGCGGCGCTGGAGTATGAGTGGAGCCAGGGCCAAGTCGAAGGTCAGGTTCACCGGTTGAAGATGATCAAAAGACAGATGTACGGGCGCGGGAAGCTCGACCTGTTACGCGCGCGCGTGCTGTACGCGGCATGATGAAAGTGGTTGAGCCGCCGAGGCGAAAACCGCCCTGAAAGCACCAAATATGCGGATGACCCAGCAGCGGGGGGATTTTATCGGACTCGGCGGTATCACTCCCATTTCAAGTCCGAGCGACAGCTTTCATTCACCCATGCGTCCGCGGCCGCGTCAACTACGCTCGGCAATGTAGGTGCCGAGCCGGTCGCGATCCCCGGCCGAGATTTCGCTGATGCACGCCCCGACGAGTTGGCCGCCAGACCCGCCACTTTGCGCGGAGCAGTGGACGACCTCGGCTCGCAGGCGCACGACGCCCGACGGGAGCGAGAGGACGGCCGCCAGCTCACGGCCCGGCTTACTCAGGTCAGCACAGGACTCGCCCTCCGGCAGCAGGATCGAGAGGCCCGTCTCGCTGATGTCCCTGACCCGCCCGGCGAGCGTGCGGCCTGCGGAGCCGACGACGACGAGGCCGACTAGGAGCGGATCTTCTTCGGGGACGAGGTAGCGCGGCGAGCGGCGGCGCTCGCCCCCGCCGCGTGTCAATAGTCTGATGAGGCTCGGCACGACACAATACGACCTTTCCCTGGTGTCGGCCTTCGGAGTCCGTGAGGGGGATGTTTTCTCCGCGATGCTCGGCGCGAGCCTAACGCCGCCGGCCACCGGCGTCAACAAAACTTTCGGCGGGCGGATTCTCGGGTCGCGTCGCGGGGATTATTCCGAGTCGAGGAGGGAGTCCGCACGGCCCCGGCGTCTGTGCGGATCCGACGCGGCGGAAGGTCAGCGCCTCGCTCCGAGCCACCGCTCGGCAGCCAGCTCGACCTGGGCGGGCGACTCCAGCAGCGCGACCTCGCGCCACAGCCGCATGAAGGCGTGCCGAGCTTCCTCTTCCGTCGGGTAGGAGGCGTAGTCGAAGCGGCGCAGGTGCACCCTCCGCCTCTCCCCATCGAGCTAGAGTGTGACGGCCCCGCCGTGGACTTCTTCCTCAAGGGTTGCGCGGCCAATCGCGCTCGGGCGGCTCCGGCGGCGGAAAATACTCCGGGGCCGTCCCCTCAAGGTAAGGCTCGGCGTTCTGCGAGAGCACGAGGTGAAACTGTGATGACTCTCTTGGGACATCCATCTCGACGATCTTCACCGGGTGGCGGATGTCGGTGCTGCCTTCGTTCGAGGCGATCATCTTCATCCCCCCGTCGCCCATCTTCTCGATGCGTGCCCACCCTTCCGCGGGGCCCGGGCCGTTGTCGCCCCATGGGAAAAGATAAGAGGCTAGGCGGGTGGCCCCGTCGTAGGCGACCCCGTACATGCACGGCGTGGCCCAGTTAGGGTTGCCGTTCATGAGCGCCGCGCGGAAGCCGGGCCAGCCGAGTATCCTGAAGGTTCGCGCAGTTCTGACGTTCGCCAGCCATGGCAGGAAGCGGGCGGCGTTCGACCCGAAGTCCCGCAGCGTGTTGAGGTCGGCGCGGTCGGCCGCCGTCAGCGCGTAGAGGTTTTCCGAAAGGCCGCCGAAGTTCGCACCCCAGTGGCTCTGCAGCAGGTTGAGTAGCTCTTTCTGCGGGAAGTTTTCGTTCGTCTTCGCGGGCGTGTACTGGATGGCCCGGTCGTAGAGCGGCATCCGGTCGTCGGCCACCCGGTGGTTAAGCGTGTAGCGCGCGCCCGGCAGGGCCAGGAAGTGGCCGGAGTAGGCCAGCTCCTTGGTGGTGTAGAAGGTGTTGTCGCGGATGGGCGCGTACTTATAATACTCGACGTTGGGCCTCGGCGTCGGCGAAGGGGTCAGGGTCGGGGCGCGCTTATCCACCTCGTGCTCGGCGGTCGGGCCCGTGCCGGCCGCCATCCCGTAGATTGCCCAGTTGGCCCGCAAGTAGCGGCGGGCCAGCCCGTCCAACTGGCCCGCCGCGGCCGCGATCTCGGCGTTCGCGTGCGTCTTATTCTTCTGCGCCCAGTAGCGCACGGCCACGACCGTCGTTACCACCGGCCCGTCGTAGGTGGCGGAGAACGACTCGGTGCCTTTGAAGTACCGGAGGTGAGTTTCGGGGCTTGGCTGCCCGAGGTCGCCCAACTGACCCGCCAAGTATCTGACCCACCACTGCGTGTACTTGACCGTGCTCGTCGTCGTGTTGCTATTGTCCCTCATGAAACTGAGTGGGGTGCGGTAGAGGCCGATGCCGGCCGCCACGACCGGGAGGTTCTGGCTCCCGCCGCCCCCCTGACTGACCGGCACCCACGCGTCGAAGCGCGGGAACAGGCAGGTCTGCCACCAAGGCGCGTGCGCGTAAGTCTCGGCGCCCGACAGCGGCCTCGGGCTGAGGACGGCGTCCTTCAGTTCATACACCAGCGGGCCGGGCTGCCGCCCTTCGCAGCCGGCGAAGGCGTTCGGGGCCGCCGCCGAAAGCAGGATAAGCACCGCCGCCGCCAGCCCGAGGCGCGCCCACGGACTTCTGTTTTTCATAAATCCTCCTTACATGAAGAATCGTTCCGCTGCCTCACTGGAGTTGAGTCCAGACGATGTCCATCCCGTGGAAGGGGTGGTCGAGCGTGTCACAGATGTCGTCGTCGTTGCTGGAGGAGAACATGTAGAGCTTGCCGTTCGACGGCAGCCGGACGAACGCGAGACCCATCCTCAGCGACCGGTGCCAGGCGGGCATACAGCGGACGGTCGAGGAGATGGTGTTCAAAGTCCCGAGGCTCCATTCGGGGCCGAGGGTGACGATGCTGTATGCGTAGGCGCTGCTCTGCTGGGCCTCGGTCGCGTTCCAGCACCTCCCGCAGACGGGGTTGGTGGTGCTCGGGCCGAGCACGGACCCCCAGAGTTCTAAGCGCCCATTCATAGTCGTGAGCTTCGAGATGCGGAAGTCTTGCGGCATGGCGTCCGGGATGAAGCTGAGCGTCTGGTTCGCCGCCTGAGTCCAGACGCCGCCGCGCTTAAACTCTATATTGGCGCAGCGCAGACCCGGCGTCGGGCAGCTCGTCAGCGGCGGGAACTCCACGCGCACCTCGGCCATCCCCGCCTGCCCCATCTTCATGTAACCCCTGAAGTAGGAGTTGCCCAAGATGCGGTTGGCGCGGAAGGTGTCGGGCTCAAGCAGGAAAGCCGTCACGCGCGGCGGCCCGCCCGCAGCGACGTTCAGGAAGTCGTACCACTTAACATTCCAGCCCGCGCCGGTGTTCCTGTACCACCCCTCGAAGAGGCGGACTTTGATGGTGTTCGAGCGCGCCTCCCAACGCTCCGAGATCATCCGGTAGGTCTTGTGGGTGTCGTCGAAGACGATGTCGCCCGTGCTGTAGTGGTAGAGCTTGGTTGTATCGCCGACGTTGTCGCAGGGGCTGACGCGCTGCTTGACGGTGTTGGAGTTAACGGGGGAGGTGATGCCGGACAGCGTCAAAGGCAGCTTGAAGACGAGAACCTTATCCCCGCTACAGGGCTCGGCCGGCCCGCCGTCGAACTGCCCGCCCATGACGAACAGCCAGACTGTGTCCGACGTGGTCACGACCTGTGGCGCGTAGTAAGTGCCCCCGAATCTGTTGCCCGTGCCGAACAGCCTCGGGCTGACGACGTAGCTCCCGGCCGGGTTGGGCGGGGCAACCTCCTGGTACTGGCGCGCGTAGAGGGGGGCGGAAGAGAGCGCGAGCAGCAGGGCCGCGCAGAACATGGGTCGGTAATGAGTCATAAGGCTAACCTCGCTTCCTCTGGCCCCGATGGGGCGGTAGGTGGCACCCCCTCGGCGGGACGGGGGCGCAGGGACGGCTGGCCAAGCGCGGCGCGGGGATCCCCCCCCGCGCCGCGCCCGGCGGCTGCTAGAGCGTGTAGATGCCACCGTGCAGCTTCGCCCGCCGGCGCGTTACCGTCCACGCCGAGAACTTGCGCCAGGCCGGGGGCGGCTTGATGGTGTAGCCGTTCGGGTCCTTCTCCTCGTATTTGCACTTCTGGCCCGGGGGCAGCGTCAGGTCGTCGCAGCAGACCTCGCCGGGCGGCATCGTCAGGTCGTCGCACTGCGCGGTCTGCACGAACCAGACTTCGAGGTCGTTGTCGTAGAGCCGCGGCGTGGCCTGCGTGTTGGTGGCCGAGTGGACGAATCCGAACTCGAAGCTGTAACCGCCGCGCGGGACGTTACGGACCGGGCTCTGGTAGGCGAACGGCCGGCTGAGGTCATCGGCCGTCCACAGCTGCACGCGGTGGAAGCTCTCCCCGCCCTTGTGGTCAACGGTCAGGACGACGAACTTCGAGGGGTTCTGCTCCGGCGTCTGGTTAGCAAGGGAGGACTTGAAGACGCGGGCGATGGTCGTCTGCTTGATGGCCCCGCCGTAGGCGGGGCTGAAGAGCGACGGGAGGATCGTGACGCCCACGCTCCCGATGTCGAACTGCTCGCCCTGGGGCACGCCCACCCACTCGTGCGTCCCGCTCCCGTCGGCCTTGAGCGCCCCCCTGACCTGCCAGCTGCCGGCCACGTACCCGGACGGCTGCGTCTTCGTCTGGTCGATGCGGGCGCGGAAGAGGAAGACCTGGTCGCTGAGGACGCGGTTGGCGACGACGTAGAAGTAGCCGCCGTCGACGAACATGTCCGTCATGAGCAGCCCGTTGAAGCACTAGCCCCTGGACTCCAGGCTGTCGAGGAAGAGGGGCTGCTCCTCGGGCACCCACGTCTTGCCGTCGGCCGAGTAGGCCCACTGGATGCGCCACAGGTCGCCGCCGTTGAAGCCGCGCAGGGCGTCGCCGCCCTTCTCGTAGTGGACCTGCGAGTTGTAGGCCATGAACCAGCGCGTCGTCCCGTCCGCGTACCTGACCTGCGCCGCCTTCGAGTTGGCCGTCCCCGTGGCGAGCGAGCCGTAGTTGACGGGGTGGCACACCTCATGCGAGCCGGTGCCGGGCGGCGACGGCTGCCGGCCGTTGACGTGGTCCTTATCAATGATGGGGGCGTAGCCGTCGACGCCCCAGTTCTTCCGGCTCGGCCACCCGAAGGCGTAGGTGCCGTCGGGGTTAAGAAGGGGGAAGGTCGCGTAGGTGCTCATGTTGGCCGTGCCGGGGTAGGCGTTCCAGCGGTCGTTGCCGCCGCACGCGGGGGTCGCGGCCGTGCAGGTGATGTTCTTCGACCAGAGGCCGATCGAGTCGATGCAGCGGCGGTTCCAGGTGGCCGGGTTGTTGTCCACGTCGCAGTTGTCCGGGTCGAGCAGGACGGGCGAGTCGGGGAACACGTTCGGGGCCACGTCATTGTTCGTCTGCGACTCCCAGAAGTAGTCGTAGAAGTTCCTCCTGGACTCGATTGTGTTGGGCGTCCACTTCGCGCGCGGCAGGTGCGAGGTGCCGTAGACCCGGTACTCGTTGGCGCCCGCGAGGGAGACCGAGAACCCGGCGACGGCCCCCACCCGGAACTTCTTGTCCTCGGCCGACTGCGGCAGGAGTTCCATGGTGACGGGCGTCTGCGCGGGGATGTTGTTCGCGAAGGAGGCGACGATTGCCGCCGCCAGTAAGAGCCTTTTTACTCTTCTCATGTTGACACTCCTCGCGCCGGGGCGGGCGCGCCGCGCGCCCGCCCCGCAGTTGGTCTGAACGCCGCCCCTAGAACGAGCGGAGCATATAGTTGCAGAACTGACAGCGCGTGTTTTGAATGATGCCCGGGGTCGCGCGCCCGATGATGAAGTTCCGGACATCCGCGGGGGTGGCCGACCGGTTAAAGTGTAAGTACTGCGCCGCCACCCCCGTCACGTGCGCCGTCGCCTGCGAGGTGCCCGACTGCGTGATCGTCCCCGTGTTGCTGATCGTCAGGCCCGTGCCGTCGCCCCCCCGGCTCGACGCCGACTTGATATTGTGGCCGGGGGCGAAGAGGTCGATGGCGTCGCCGTAGGCCGACACTACGGTGTAGGCTGGCCCGGCCATGCGCGCGTCGCGCTGGACGCCGGACGCGTCGGTCACGACGGCGGTCGCGCCGACCGTGATCCCCTCGGCGATGCGCGCCGGGGTGTAGTTGCTCGCCAGCTCGTCCGTGTTACCCGCCCCGATGACGCACGTCACGCCCTTCGTGATCAGCTCCCTGATCTTTATCTCCTTCATCCTCTCAATCGACTGCCCCGTCGTCTTCGCGGCGAAGCTCATGTTCACGACGGCGGGCTTTTGGACGTTCGCCAGCAGCCAGTCGAGGCCCTTCACGATCGTGTAGTCGCTCCCGGCGGGGCAGGCGAGGACCCTGAGCGAATGCAGCGTGACATCCTTGGCGACGCCGTAGCTGGTGCCGCCGATGATGCTGGCCATGGCGGTGGCGTGCCAGGCGTTGGACGGGGCTTTCCCATCGACCGGCGGGCAGCGGATCCCCTCCGTGCCGTCGTTGACGAAGTCGACGACCTGGCCGACGCGCGACGCGTAATCGACGTGAGTCCGGAGGAACCCGGAGTCCAGCACGTAGACGTTGACGCCGCCGCCCGAGAACGACCACGTGTAGGCGCGGTCGAGGGGCAGGCCCTGCTGGTCGATCCGATCCAGCCCCCAGTTCGGCGGGTTGGATTGGTAAGCGGAGCCGTAGACCTCCTGTGGCGAGGCGAGCGAGTAGTTGACGGCGTCCTCCTCGACGAACCACACGGCGGGGTCTTCGCTGAGGGCGAGGGCGGCCTCGTCGGTGGTGCTGACGGCGAAGCCCTGCGGGTACTCCTCGTAGTAGGTGAGGACCCTGCCGCCGTAGCGGGCGGCGAGATCATCGGCCACGGCCCGCACGTCCTCCCGGGCCGAGCCTTCGAGCGCGACGAGGAACTGGCCCTCGACCCGCTCGGCCGCCTTGCGGTACTTCTTCTCGGCCTTCTCCGCCTTCTTTTCTTCCTTCTGCGGGGGACGGCCGGCCGCCGCGCGGCCCGCGCCCGTCACCGACGAAACCACCAGCGCGGCGACCGCCGCGAGTGCGAATAACGTTCTCTTCACAGTCTTCCTCCTGGTGTGATTCCCCCGTGCGGATTGTCTGGCGGCCGGCGCCTTCCGCCGGCGGCACACCTACTCGCCCCGGGGGAGGGGGGAGCGTTGCCGTCCGGGAGCGGCGCAGACACGCCTCCCGTGACGCCCGCGGCCGGGCGTCCGCCTGTAGGAAATGTGGTGGGCTGATCGCGGAACGCTGCGACACATGGGCGCACCGCCCTCGGGCGGGCCCTCCGGCCCATACGTGCCGGCGTACTCTTTAACTCGCGGGAGTGGCGCGGGGGCGATTCCCCTCACCCTAGTCTCTTATTTCACTGGCCGTTAGCGCCGATGTCGATGATGTTTGAGCGGGCCTCGTCGGTATCGTCAACGGTCGTGGTTTGCGAAGCGGACGCGGCGTTGGTGTCGGTGGTAGTGGCGCGCTCCCCGTCCTCCACGAGCGCGGCGACGCCGAGGGCGACGGCCAGAATCAGGTTGAGGAGGTCCATCTGTCTTTCTCCTTCGGTTAAGAGCGCCGGGGCACCCTGCGCTTGTGTTAAAGCGTGCACGGGTCGCCCGTCGAGGGGCGGCCCGACTGCCGCCGGAGGGCTGGCCGAAGCAGCCCTCCGGCGCGCGGGGAGAGTCTCGTCTAAATTCAAAAAGTCACGCTGGGGCGGCCCGGGCGCGTTCAGGTCAGTCTCCTGACCGCCACCGGCTCGGAGACGACGGCCCACGTTCCTACTTCGTTCACCGGTCGAGCAGCTATGGCACGGGGTCGGGCAAGGGCACCCACGGTGTATGGCCCAACGCTTTTTCCATCGCCGTCTCATTCAGGGCCGTCGCGGGCGGGAAGAGTTTTTCAGTGAACGGCTTGAAGATTACGGACCGAATCGCGCCGCCCAATTGATCCCGTATGATTTCACGATGTGCGTTGGTGCCGGGGGGGGAGCCGCTCGTCTGGCACGGGTACAGCTGCTCGTCATCCACGTCCGGGAGTACCTTTCTCATCAGCGGCCCGAGCGCCGACCAGTCCTTCGCCGTCTGCACGGTCTCCGAGTTATAGAGGGCCACGTTCTCGTCTACGGCCGTCTGGTTAAACTGCTCACTGCCGGCGAACTTCATCCACCACGGCTGCGTGGGCTGCTGCGGCCGGGACGGTGTCGGGGCGCGCGGCGGGGCGGTCTCCGTCCTGGCCGTGAGTTCGGCGGTCTGCCCCGTCCGGATGTCGGCCGGGAAGCGCTGCATCCACAGCTCGAAGACGGTCGGGAACTGCTGACCGGGCACGCACATGTTCTCGGGCGGCGCGAGGGCGGTGGCCCACTGCCCCGTCGGGTCGGTCAGCTTCAGCGGGTTATTGCGGACGTAGGCGTAGGCGTTCCAGCTCTGCGGCTGCTCCCGATCCCAGTCGCGGCCGGGGTCAACGCTGAGGAACTTGTTACCGCCGTTCGAGTAGTACCGAGCGTGCATGTAATAGGGGGCGTAGATCGCCCGGTCGCGCTCGTGCCCGGTGAACTGGAGGCGCTCGGCCGAGCCCGTCACGGGCTCGCCGAACGGGTGGTGCAGCGGACGCTCCACGACCGCCTTCGCCGCGTCGGTGATGAGGCGGGCCGTGCCGAGATGGTCGAGGTGGTAGTGGAGCGGGGCGCGGCCCGGGGCCTCGGTGGACAGCAGCTTGTCGCTCCGGTAGACGTAGTCTTTGGCCCAGCTCCAGTTGCCGCTCGTCGCGTAGTTCCCGCGGACGGAGTATTCTCTGAGTACCTCGTTGCGCGCGCCGCGCACCGTCATCGTGTGCGTCAGGTTCTGCGCGCCGTTGGTGGCGTCGATGACCCAGAGACGCTCGTCGTTCGGCGCGTAGATGTAGGTCGCGCCGCGCCCGGCCGACACCTCCGCCCACTCGACCATGTTCATCGCGTCGAAGACGAGGCTCGCCGCCTTGCCGCTCTCGCCGAGGAAGTTGCCCGCCGCGTCGTAGGCGAACGTGCCGAGGAGCGAGCCCGCCCCGTCGTAGTTGTTCTGGTAGCGGTTGGTCGAGGAGCTGACGCCCGTCGTGTGGCGCAGGGTCAGAGTCCCGGCCGGGGACGCCGCCGTCACGCCGCCATAGAGTTCAGCGATGAGGATGTTGCCGAAGGCGTCGTAGCTGTACTTCTTCTTCTGGTTCATGACGCTGCGGTTCGGCTCGCCGAGCGTCGTCCCCTCCACCAGCCGCCCGACCTTGTCGTAGAGGTACCAGTCCGCGCCAATCTTTTTGACGTTCCCGTCCCCGTCGTAGAGGTAATCACCGGAGTTCCATTCGGCCCCGTTAAGCGCCCCGGACGTAGAGATGCGGCGGACGCGCGGCCTTGAGTTAGGGTCAGCGGCGTGAACGTCTGACACCCCGTTGCCGTGCGCGACGGTGTTGATCGACAGGTTCGCGTGGTAGCTGATGGAGCCGGAGTAGGTGACCGTCGGCGTCCAGTTGGCGAGGGCCGCGCCGTTATCCACCCCGCCGCTGACCCCGGTCAGCATCCCGTTAGCGCGGCTGTATTTAACCCGCCACGGGCGGGCCGCCCCGCTGCCGGCGCAGGCCGCGTTGACGCACTTCGGGTAGGTCTGTGAGACGAGGTCGCCGAGCTGGTCGTAGTCGAAAGTCTGCTCGAAGGCGGGGCCGTCGGGCTGGCGTGCCCGCGTCACGCGCTTGCCGAGCAGCCCGTCGAGGCCCGTGTAGGTGTAATCCTCCGTGACGGTGATATCGACCTCGGCGGTCAAGGTCGGGTTGAAGGGGTCGCGGACCCAGTTGTGCCGCGTCGCCCAGGCGAGCTTGCTGCCGCCGAACGGGCCGCCGGCCGTCGAGGTCATCGCGTAGTAGCTGAACTCCTTAAGCATCCGCCAGACGCCGGTCGCCTCGACGAGTTCCTCTATCGAGACTGAGCGCGACGCCTTGTCGTACGAATGGCGCAGCCGGTGGACGCCGTCGTACGTCTTGCCGACGTTGCCCAACGTGTCGTAATCGTCGCGCTGCGACGACGGCCTTTCGGGCAGCGACTCCGTGCGGAGAAACCCGCGCCCGTCGTAGCCGAACGTCCGGCACTGCGTGAAGCCGCCGCTCGTCGTGCAGGCGGAGGTCAGGTCGCCCGTGACCAAGTAGTCGTAGCTCGTCGTCACGTTCTGCCCGGCGGAGCCCGACGGCTCGACGACCTGGTGGAGCCGCCCGAACTGGTCGTAGCGCCTGACCGTGAGCGAGGCTTCCTCGTCGACGCCGCCGGCCGAGTTGCGCAGTGTGCCGACGTTCACCCAGCGGCGCACCACCCTCGCCCCGACGTAGCCGTGGGTGATCTGCTTGTTGTCCGGCAGCGTGATGCTCAGCGGCCTGCCGAACGGGTCGTAGCTGTCGTAGGTCGTCTTCTTCCCAGCGGTCGAGGTGCTGTCGGCGACCCACTCGGAGATCGAGGTCTTCCACCCGAGACCGTTGTAGGTGGTGTAGCGGGTGGAGAAGGTGCCCGAGGCCGCCTTCTGTTTCTCGGCCGTCAGCCGGCCGAGCTGGTCGTAGACGTACTCCTCCTGATCGAGGTAGCCGGTGGTGCCGAAGTTGTCCTTGGCGCGGCGGAAGAGGCTGACGCGCGGTGAGCCGGTCGTCGCGCCGCCCGTCACCGAGGTATATCTGATCTTGGTGTTGGCGCCTTCCTGCGCGATGACGTCGGTGACGCGCCCCAGCTCGTCGTAGAAATACTGGGTCGCGTTGCCGGAAGAGTCGCGTGTGACTTTGACGAGGCCGGTGCGACAGTCGATGTCGTAGTCCTCCGACTTGAATGCCACGCCGGAGTACTGCTTGGCCCTGACGACGCCGAGCGTGCCGCCGCCGCACCTCGGGTAAGAGTAGAGGAGCGCGTACTCGCTCGCCGAGTCGGCCAGCGTCGGGGTGAGCGCCGCGAGGTCGGCGGCGGCCTGAGAGGCCGTGGCCGTGTACGCCGCGCCCAAGCCCCCCTGCCTGTCGCCGCCGTAGGTGCGCTCCGCCATGAGGTTGCCGCGCGTCACGCCGTCCGACTCGCGGTAGTCGTACTTCACGACGATGTCGTTCGGCGTCAGCCGGAAGGTCGCGGCCCCCGCGACCGGGTCCGCGTCGTCATCGAACTCCTTCTTCACCCTCTTGCTCAGGAGCAGGCCCCGCCGGTCGAAATTGTAAAAGGAGGCCGAGGTCTTCGCGTAGTCGCCAGCGATCACGGCACTGTAGGTGTCGAGCACCCACGGCCGGTCGGCCGGGAAGGGCGTGTAGGTGTGGCTGGCGGAGGCGTCGGGCTGGTTGGAAATCTGGTTGACAAGGTAGACGCCCCGGTCGGGGTTGTAGAGCGTGATGTCGGCGCGCTGGTCGCCGGTCTTGAAGTCGGAGTAGCTCGTCACGGTGCGGTGGTGGCCCAGCCCGTCGAAGTTCTCGTACTGCTTCTCGGTGAACCGGCCGCCGTCGTCCTCGAAGACGGTGCGTGTGGCGACCAGCCGCGCGTTGGCGTCGGTAGTGTTGCCCGTGCCGTCGTCGCGGACGAACTTGTCCGTCTCATAGCGCACGTAGACGCGCCGCTTCGCGTTGCCGGCCGCGTCGAAGACCTCGGTCGAGAGGAAGAGGGGTAGTCCCTTGCGGTCAAGGATGTGCGGCTTGTCCTTCGTGAAGGGCAGGCCGTAGTCAACGACGTGCGGCAGCTCCAGAGAGTTCCGCAGCTCGGTGTTCGGGTGCAGGAACGGGTAGACGGAGAAGTGGTGCAGGCTGTAGTCGCCGGTCGGCAGCTCCACCCGGTTGGTGATGTCTTTCGAGCCGCAGGGCGGCTGGTACGCGCCGGGCGCGCACTCCGGGGGCTTCGGCCCGAGCTTCGGGTCGTACTTCCAAGTGTGCCTGCGGCCGTTCTCGACGAGCGTGCGGCGGCGCACGCCGGTCGAGCGCCGCAGGTAGTGGCGGGCCGAGGAGGCGGCGCTGAAGTAGTAGCCGAAGGTCTCGTCGGTCTCGGCCGTCTCGTACTCCCACTCGACGGCGCCGCCGGTCGGCAGCCCCATCTTCTTGAGGACGCCGGGCGTCTGGGCGGCCACGACCTCGACGTCCGATGCGTAGGAGGTGTCCGCCGGCATGGAGAATTGCGACTCGTCGTTGAGCCGGACGGAGGTCAGGTAAGAGACCCTCTGCCTGTCGGCCGTGCCGTCCGCCTCGGAGCCGGTGTTGTAGCCGGGGATGAAGCCCTTCGGCGCGTGCGGCGAGGGCAGTTGCGTCGTCTTCTGGTCGTAGGCGAGTGTGGTGGTGTTGGTCGCCCCGTTGAAGGCGTTCAGCTTGACGTGCTGGATGAGGGCGTCCGAGCCGTGCTTGACGAACTCGATGCGGTGCGCGCGCCCGACGCTGTCGGTCACCTCCCAGAGGTTGTCGGGCAGGCCGTCAACGTCGCTCGAGTCGTCGCGGTAGTCGATCCTGACCCAGTTGCCGAACTGGTCTTCTATCTTGACTATCTTGTCCTCGAAGTAAGGCAGTGTCTCGGGGACGCCGCGGATGCTGACGGTGCCGTTCTGCACGGCGACGCGCTGGAAGTAATGCTTCTCGCCGTTCGGGAACTCGACGACGTAAGAGTAGGGCGCGGCGGCGTCGCCGTCATACGCGGCGTCGTCGCCGTTGGGGTTCTGCCACATCCGCAGGTACGAGCCGTCTCTCGTGTAAAAGATGTCGGCGGGGTCGGAGTCCGGGTCGGTTTCGTGCAGCTTGCCGTAGAAGGCGTGCTCGCTGCCGTCCGCCCCCTGATAGATGACCCTCAGCCGCTCGGTCGCGGCCCCCTGCACGTCAGTCACGTCGTTGCGCGGGCGGAATATCTTGCCGAAGTGCAACTGCCAGCCGATGCCGGCGTTGCTCGCCGGGTTGATGTAGTTGTAGACCTGGCACGGCTCCTCGGTGGCGCGCGGGCCGAGCTTCGGGATGTCGTTGCCGCCGCCGAAGATGAACGAGCCGGGCTCGCCGACGGTCGTGTACCCGCTAAAGGTCTGGTTCGTGTACGGGCTGGTGTAAGTCCAGCGCGTGAGGCCGAAGAGGCCGTAAAAGTGATTGTTGAAATTGACCCCGCCGTCGGAGGTGCTGCCGGTGCAAGCCTCCTGTTGTGACCAGATGTTAGAGTTGTAGACGAGCCGGAAGGAGTAAGAGAGTTTGCCGCCCACGGGGTACGGCCGGCCCAGCGGGATCGCGACGACGAGGTTGCCGTTAAAGATGTTGACGTGATCGAAGTCGTGGCTGGAGTAGGCCGCGTTCGCGTTAAAGCCGCGCGCGTTATTTTTTTGTTGACTCTGCCCGCGAAGCTGGACGGCGGCCGAAACTATCAGGGCCACTGCCAGGAACAGATTAGCTCGTCTCACGCCCTGTCTCCTCTTTCAAGTTGATGCGCCGACGCGCGGCTGCCCTCGCGCCGAAGCGCCGAACGGAAAACAACCCCGCCTGAAAGAATCTCATCCTAGCGCCGGCGAATCCGCCTGCCCCGCTCGCGCGCAGCCGCCGGCCCCCTCGAATCTTCAACGCCGTCCGGCATCTGGCCGGAGGTCGCGCTCCTTAGCCGGGGCCGCGCGCCATCTTCGGCGCAATCAACCCGATTAGACGCGAAGCGGAGACTGAATTCGCGACGGGCTACCGACGCGCGGACTGCGAGAAGCCGACGCATGAATCGCCGCCCTGTTCCGCGCGATGAGATTTTGAACGAACGTCCAAAAGTCTGAATCGTCGGATGCACTTTGTCCGAGTCGGCAGGCGGAGGGGGCCTTCCGACAGTTGACGGCATCCGGCGGAAAACCATTTGCCGCGGGTCGGGTGCGCCGCTCTGCGAATCGTTCGGCGCGCCCCCTCAGGATTTCAATTCCCCCCCACGGTAAGGCCGGGCCAGGCAAATGTCTTGATTTAAAGATGAAAGATTACTGATAAATTTCTCATCCCGTTATGACTCCAGACCCGAACAAGCCAAAGCCCCTCTTTTACGAGTTCGGCCCGTTTCGCATTAACGTGTCGGAAAGGATTTTGCTGTCCCGCGGCGAGGTCGTGCCGCTTACCCTGAAAGTATTCGAGACACTGCTCATACTGGTCGAGAGGCGCGGCCACGTCGTCGGGAAGGGCGAGCTGATGCAAGCCCTATGGCCGGACAGTTTCGTCGAGGAGAACACCCTCTCCCAGAACATCTCTTTACTGAGGAAGGCTCTCGGCGGCGGCGCGTCGGGGCAGCCCTATATCGTGACGATGGCGAAGCGGGGGTACAGCTTCGTCGCCGACGTGCAGGAGGTATGCGGCGACGCGCCGACGCGCCCGAACGTTCAGCCGGCGGCCGGGGTGACAGTCGAGGGGCCGCCCTCCCCTCCCCTGCGGCAGCCCGCCAGGCGTTGGCGCGCGCGCACGGCGTTCAGCCGGTCGCGGTGGAAAGGGGCGGCGCTGACGGCCTGTGTGCTAGGCGCGACGGCTTCCGCGTTCTTTCTATGGGGGTGGGGTGGGCGGGGCCGTGATAACCCGGTTCCGGCGACCATCGCCGTGCTGCCGTTTAAAGTCAGAGGGGCTGCGAACGAGGCTGACCTACTCGGGCTGGGGATGGCCGACGCGCTGAGCCTTAAACTGAGCAGCCTGTCGCGGCCGGCCGTACTGCCGTCGAGTTCCGTCTTCAAATACGCCGGGCGCGACGGCGACGCCCTGCAAATCGGGCGCGAACTCGGCGTGGACGCCGTGCTCGACGGGACGGTTCATCGCGCTGGCGAACGCCTCCAAGTCACCGCCCGCCTCATCAACCCCGGCGACGGCACGACCATCTGGGCGGGCCAATTCGACGAGAGTTCACCCGACATCTTCACCCTGCAAAACTCCATCTCGGAGCAGATCGCGCAGGCATTGGCCCGTCGGGTGGGAGCGCCGGGCGAGCACCCGACTTCAAAACAGCCGACGCGTGACGCTGAGGCTTACCAGTTATACCTTGTGGGCGCCCATCTCCGGCATCAGATGACCGCCGACGCACTCTCCAAAGCGGCGGAACAATTTCAGCTAGCCGCTGACAGGGATCCGAACTTCGCCCTGGCGTACGCCGGGCTGGCGGACGCCTACTCGCTGATCGCGGCCTTACGCTACCCGGCCCTCGACGCGCCGGAGGCGTGGGAGAAGGCGAGGGCGGCGGCGTTAAGGGCCGTCGAACTCGACGGCCAAACCGCCGAAGCGTACACCGTGCTGGCGTGGTACGAGACGCATGTGACGAGAGATTACGAGCAGGCGCGGCGGCTGCACCTGCGCGCGCTCGCTCTCAAGCCCAATCACGCGGTGGGCCACGCGCGCTACGCGGGCCTCCTCCTGCTCGCCGGCGGGCCGCTGGATGAAGCCGTGGCGCGACTCCGTCAGGCGCAGACCCTCAACCCCACCAGCGTCGAAGCCAATATGGTACTGGCCTACGTGCTGGAGTTGGCCCGGCGTCACGACGAGGCCATCCACTACAGCCGGCGCGCGCTCGATATTGATCCCGAAAATTTATACGCGCAGGAAGTCCTCGGGTTCGCTTACGCGCACTCCAGGCGGTGTGACGAGGCGGTGGCCGTGTTTCAAGGACTGAAGCGCCACGAAACCAGGCCGGCACTTTACCTGGAGGGGACCGCCTACGCGCTGGCGTTCAACGGGAGGAAGGGCGAGGCGGAGACGGCCCTCGCGGAATTAACCGAGCGCGTCGCCAGGCGCGAACGGGTTGAGCCCTACAACATGGCCGCAGCACACGCCGCGATGGGGCGGAAGGAAGAGGCTTTCGGCTGGCTCGAACAGGTCCGGGAGCTTTCGCCCGAATTCTTAGCGCACTCGCGCACCCTCGACCCCATCAGGCATGAACTTAGGTTCGCGGAATTCGTCAGAGCACGGCGCGAAAGAGCCTCCGGAGGAACCGCTTCTCCCCGCCTACCAGACCGACGGTGACGAGCAGGTTACGCCGGGGTTAGTGTTGCAAAAAATATTTTGGCCCCAATTAGTAGTAGCTCGGGACGTAGTGTAAGCGCAACATCTGTTGTGGTCAGAAAATTTTTGCAACACTACCGTTACCGCTGGGTTGTAGAAAGAATGGGCGCGTGGCTGTGCCGTTACCGCCGCTTGAAAGTCCGTTACGAAAGGCGTGATGACATCCATCAGGCTTTCCTCGATCTAGGCTGCGCTCTCATCTGCTGGAACATCCTTCAGCAGAGGTTTTGAAACGGTCTCTAAGTCAAATAGGAGAATCATGGTGCCACAAGATCGCCTTCTCAGGCTATATCCGATCGCGGCCATCATTCTGCTGATTCATTGCGTAGGTGCCATCACCCAAGCTCAGAACCGTATAGACCCTGCGCAGGTCTCAATCGTGTATCGCGTCCCCAAGATGGAGCAGGTCACTGTCCACAGAGGGATAGTTTTTGATAATATGGCAGGCAAGCCGCTCGCCCTCGACGCATACATTCCCCATCGTGCAGGCAAAGGCGAACGCCTCCCGTCCATAGTCTTTGTAAGCGGCGCAGAGTATGTGCGCCAGTGGCGCTGGTTTATCACATGGGGACAACTGGCGGCGGCTCATGGCATTGTCGGGATTGTACCGGATAAGCGCTATCAGCGCGGGTTGGATGGAATACGAACGGGGTTCGAAGATACCGAAAAACTACTGACTTACCTTCGGACTAACAGCGACCGATTGGGGATTGACCCGCAGCGAATCTGTTTGTGGACGTTCTCGGCAGGGGGGCGATTAACTTCCATGGGCCTCAACCCCGGCGCGCCAACCGTGAGGTGTCTGGTAAGCTTTTATGGCGTTCTTGATTTATCCCAAGAGTTTGCGGCCATCGGCGATGAGAGGGAGCGGGATTCCCTCCTCAAACGATATTCGCCACTGCATGTATTGGAATCAACAGTCAACTCCGGCGGGAAAGTACCACCCATATTGATCGGGCGTGCGGGGAAAGACACGCCTTTTATTAACTCTGGTATAGACAAGTTTGCCGCTACGGCTTTACGGTCGAACGTGACACTCACGGTAATGAATTACCCGGAAGGAGATCACGGCTTTGACGCACTGAATGACACGCCTCAATCACGTGCGATCATAAAAGCAGCGCTCCAGTTCATAATAGATAAGGCTCTAGAGTAGCAAAGCACTCGGTTCGCGGTGCTAAGCTGCTGACGTGCAACCACTAAACCGCTATTACAGGCGGTCTAAAATTTCGGAGCGTAAATTCCGCCGGGTGGTGCGCCACTTCGCGATGGATTTCACGGCCTCCGACGTGGCGAAGCTGACCGGCCTGACGCGCAAGACGGTCACCTCGATCTTTCTCAGGATCAGAGTCCGCATCGCCGAGGAATGCGAGCGCCAGTCGCCCTTCGGCGGCGAGGTCGAAGTCGATGAGAGCTACTTCGGCGCGCGCAGAGTCCGCGGCAAGCGCGGGCGCGGCGCAAGTGGCAAGACCATCGTCTTCGGCGTCTTCAAAAGAAACGGCGCGGTCTACACGGAGGTCGTGCCGGATGCCAAGAAGCACACGCCTTTGGCGTAATCAGGGGCAGAGTTACGCTCGACGCGGTCGTGCATTCCGACGCCTGGCGCGGCTACGATGGCCTCGTCGATGTCGGCTACAGTAAGCACTTGAGGGTCAACCACGCGCGGAACGAGTTCGCCCGCGGCGGCAGTCATGTGAACGGCATCGAGAGCTTCTGGAGTTTCGCCAAGCGGCACTTACAGAAGTTCAACGGAGTATCTGCCCGCACCTTCTACCTGCACCTGAAGGAGTGCGAGTACAGGTTCAATCACAGGAACAGAGAGCTGAGCACTTTGCTGCTCGATCTACTTGAAAGACACCCGCTCTAGTCGAGTTTGCTACTCTAGAGCCTAGATAATACTGCGACCCGCTAAGCGTGACATAACGACTCATTCAACCGGACTCACGATCATCTTGGCTTTTATCACCCACGTTAATAGCTCGCCGGTTAATTCGAGCGTTAGGCGAAACGCTTCTTCAAGAAGGTAATGCCTGCCAACCACCGAACGCGGCCGTTCACGATCGGCACTGACAAGCACGCTCGGTGCGGGCATCGCAATGCTTCAAGCGTTTTCAGACAGCGGAGCGCATGCTTGAAGGCATTGAATCGATGAATATGATGAGGAAGGGTCAAGTCAAAAGGCTAGCAGGAAGTGACGCATGTGGGCAGGCGAAGTTCGTCGCTTCGCTCTTTCAGATCGCCACCTGAGTGAGGGTTAGCTTGTGACTCTCTGCGCTTGATAATAATTTTCGCAACACT
Source organism: Pyrinomonadaceae bacterium (assembly GCA_036567125.1). GTDB lineage: Bacteria > Acidobacteriota > Blastocatellia > Pyrinomonadales > Pyrinomonadaceae > JAIVGV01. The sequence continues at coordinate 18,687 of DATCVD010000147.1, forward strand.
ACCCGTTCCAGGGCAATACGGCGGGTACTCGCTGCAGGCCACGCGCACGGTAGCCAAACTGCCGGACACACCTTCCGGCAGCGCGGTGAGTTTCGAGGTGTTCGAAGACGTCGGGACCGAGCGCGCAGACGGGCACAGGGCGGCCGCGCAGGTGAAGATCTCGTTCGATGGCAACCCGAAGTGTAAACATCAATTATGGCGCGCGGCATTGTCCGGCGGCTGATGGGTTATGAGCCACTACGCCTCTGAGAACCACTTCCTGATTCTTTCAAACAACTCCTGCCAGCCGTTCGTCCCGGGCTTATCTTTTATCCTGAAAGAGTGATTCGCCCCTTCGACGCGGTCATAAGTCACCTGCTTGCCCTTGGAGACGAGTTGGGCGAAAAGAGCGTCGGCCGAAGCCGGGTCAACCGCTGCGTCGGCAGTCCCTTGGGCGACATAAATTTTCGCTCGCGCCGCGCTTAACTCTTCGATAGGCGACGCGGCCAGAAAGGTAGACCACCTTCGGTACGCGAAGCCGAAGAAGAATTTTTCCGCGCTCGTCGGGTCGGATTCGATCTCCCGCCATTTGCCCAGCACGTATTGCACGCATTCCTCCGCGTCGGGTGATACGTCGTCGAAGATCTCGCCCTTGCGGGCGAGAGCAATCAAATCGAAGAGCTGGCTCGCGCCGCCGCCAGCTATGGTCGAAACGTGCGTAACAATTTCGGGCAACTCGCTCGCAACGCGGCAAGCGACCAGGCCCCCTTCGGAGTGGCCGACGACTAGCAGCCTGCTTTTATCAATCTGCGGTAACTTGCGCGCGGCACGGATTGCCGCCTCGTTTGCCTCCGCCCACCGCTCCAGGGTGTGTTCGCGGTTAAACTCCGCCGAGCTTTTGCAGCCGCCCTCAGGCTGAAAGAGGTATCGCACACCCGGCTTTTCTACGACCAGGACGCGCGCACTGCCTTTGAAAACGTCGGTGGCGACTATGTGCCCGCCGGCCGGCCGGATTTTTTCTCCGCGCGCCTCGAAGCGCGAGCCGCAGCCCGAGCCTTCGATGTATGCGACCAGCGGCAGCGGGTTTCGGTCGGCGCCGGTCTTCGAAAGATAGAAAGTGATTTCGCGCCCGAAGCGGTCACGAGTCAAAAACCTTTCATAAGGCTGCCCGGCGACGGGCTCGGGCCTTTTCGAAGGCTCGTAGCGCTTGACCCGCGTCTGCGCGCCCGCGCAGTTCGGAGCGGTGAGCATTAACATCAGCAGCGGGGAGAGTAACGGGCGAGATGGTGGTGTTCGCTTCATGCGAGAGTTTCCTGTCCGTCCTAGCCTGAACATCTCTAACTCACGCGGAGGCAGGCCCGGCCAGTCATTGGTAATCAGGATCGAGTCGCTTCAGGTGTTGCCTCGCATTCCTATTGCCCGGGTCCAACTCCAGAGAGCGTCTGTAGTTTTTGATGGCGAGCTGACGCTCGCCGTTAGCCTCGTACGCTTCGGCGACGCTGTCGTAAACGTTCGCGCTGTCGGGGTACAGCGAGACGTTCAGCTTGAAGATTTCGAGGGCCTCTTTTTTCTTCCCCCCTCCGTTCAGCATCCGGTATGCCCAATCATTCAGGTCAGTTTCCGAGGGGCGGAAGTTAGAATCTTTCTTCTTCAGATCTTCATACACTTCCGCCGCACGGTCAAAACCTCGGTCCCTTAGACGGACGCGGAGAGCGGTGAGGGGGTCGGACTCGGGAATGCCGGGGACGTAGAACCCCGCCAGCTCGTCAATGAACTCTTCGGGGAAGGCACCGGCGAGGTTGGTCAGGACTACGACGGCCAGGTCGTCTTCCGGGTAGACGAAGAAGGCCGCGCGGCTCCCGCCCGTCGCGATGACCGCGCTGTGCTTGTGCCGAGGTTTTATCACCCAGCCAAGGGCCCACTGCGTCGGCGACCCGTCGTTGTACGCGCCGGCCGTCCAGAGCGTCTTGAGCGCCGCCTTCGTCTTGAGAAGTTTGCCCCCCTGCACAGCGATGAGCCAGCGCGCGACATCCTCCGCCGTGCTGTTCACCCCGGATGCCGTGCGGCGGAAGGGAGGGAATTCGGCGTAGGAAAAGACGAGCCTCTCTTCGCCGAGCGCGTGCCCGTCTAGGTTCCTGACGTAGCGGTAAGAGGGCGCCTGACGCGGGATGACGTCCCTCGAATCGCCGAAGATGGTGTTCGTCATGCCAGCCGCCCGGAACTGGCGCTCGCCGAAGAATTGGGAGAACGGCTGCCCCGCGTACTTGTCGATAATCATGCCCAGCAGAACGTAGTTCGTCTGGTTATAGCTGAAGCGCTCGCCCGCCGGAAACTCCAGAGGCATGGACTGCACTTTCGCCCAAGCCGCGTCTTCGTCGTCCCGCCCCGTGAGCTTCCCCGTGGCCGGGTCGAGGGCGTTGAGGATGTTCGGGAGTCCGGAGACGTGCGTCAGCAGTTGTCGGACGGTAATGGAGCGCCAAGGGGCGGGCAGCTCATCGAGGTATGACGACACGGGCGCGGAAAGGTTGATCTTTCCCTCCTCGACCAATTGCATGATGGCGACGCCGGTGAAAGCTTTGGTGCAGGAGTTGATGGCGAAGATGCTTTTATCGCTGACCGGGACGGCATCTTGAAGATTGGCGATGCCGAAAGAGCGGAGCAATTCTATCTTCCCGCGCCGCACGACGGCGACCTGTAGACCCGGGATTCTCCGCTCACGCATTTCGCGCCGCAGCAATGCGTCCACCTTGTCTGCATTGGCACGCGCGCTTGTCAGAGGTTGCAAGCTGGCGGCTACGAGCACCGCGAGAAATAGACGCGTCATCTCGCCCCCTTGAAAATGGCTGAAGTGTCTCACCGGTGTGAGTGACACGGGGGCGACGAACGTTTCAGGTTTTTGACCGGCCCGGGCCGTCGCTGCTACTTCGTCGGGCAGCCCGCCTACGTGATAAGTCGTTTCACGGTGAGCGTCGCCGCCCCTTGTCGCGTGAGCCGTGTGGACAATCTATCTGCTTGCGTGTAAGCAGTCCGGCCACACCCTACTTTGACGGGCCGTGTCGGGAAGAACGGATTGCGGCCAGCCGCGCCTATTTTGAATTCCCCTGTGTTAACCACTCGCGCAACTTGTAGGCAATGGCCGCCGGGTCGTCATCGTAGTTGGAGAGGACGACGACCGTGTAGCCCAGGTCAGGGTAGATGTCGAAGTGATTCGTGACCCCTTTCCACCCGCCGCCGTGACTCACGACCTGCGTCCCGTTATACCGCGCGATGCTGGCACCGTACGCGTACTTCGTCCCGCGTCCGGGCTCGTCTACGACCCCGGCCCAAAGTCTGTCGAGTGTGTCCTCGCGGATCAGCTTGTGTTTGGTGAGCGCCGCGTGGAACCGGGCCATGTCCGGGCCGGTGGTGTACGCCCCGCCGGCCGGCGAGCCCTTCACGTCGAGGTCGAAGATGTTGCTGAGCCTCGTCCCGCCGGGCCCGTCCATGAATCCGGTGGAGATGTTGCGCGGCTCCGTGTCCAGTTCGTAGAAGTCGGTGTCGAGCATCCCCGCCGGCTTGAACACGTGTGCGCGCACGTAATCGTAGTAGGACTGGCCCGAGGCTTTTTCGATGACCGCCCCGAGCAGGATGTAACCTGCGTTGCTGTAACCGAACCGCTGCCCCGGCGGGAACGACAGCGGCTCGGACACGAACTGCTTCAACATCCCGCCGACCGTCCGAGCCTTTTGCGGCGGAGGGTTCTTTTTCGCCATGTCCCGCGCCCCGATGAGCCCTGAGGTGTGAGAGAGCAGTTGATGCAGGGTGACCTTCTGCGCAACCTCCTTGTTGGGGTAGTCGGGCAGCACGTCGCCGACCTTGTCGGAGAAGGAGAGTTTCCCCTGTTCGACGAGGCGCGCCACGGCGACCGCGGTGAACATCTTCGTGATCGAGGCGAGGTTGAACCTGGTGTCGAGGCGGTTAGGCATGTTCCACGTCTTACTCGCCAACCCGAACGCCCCCGCGTAGATCGGCTCCGCGCCCTTCGCCACATAGACGACCCCAGAGAAGGAGTCGGCGGCGACCAAGGTTTTAAGCATGGAATCGACCCTGGCGCGGATTTCGCGCGCCGAGAGCTTGTTGCGACCCAGAAGTTCCTCCGGCGCCGTGACAGTGTTGAAGCCCATGCCGACGATTTTGAAGGGAACGGCGGCCTCGGCGTACTTGGGTGGCTTCGCGGTAATAAAGATGGCGAGTTCAGACCACACCCCCGTGGACTTCGCCTGCACGACGGCCCTGATCCTCGCGGGCGACGACTCTCTGATCTTCCCCAGCGTCAGGCCGCGGCTCTGTCGGTACAGGACTAGGTAGTGGTTAGTGATGTCGTCAACGGCCGACGGGTCGTCGGGGGACATCTCCATGTTCTTCTCGAAAAATGTTCTGAGCGTCGTCCGGTCGCCCGTGTTGAAGGCGGACAGGAAAGCGGCCAGTCGCTCGCCCGCTGCGGTTGACGGTATGGATATCTGGCCGGGGGCGACCGCCCCGCCACGGTTCTTCCACGCCGCCCTGCCCGCTGGGGCAGAGTGGGCGGCTATGAGCGTTAGTGTGATTAAACAAGCTATGGCGATCTTCAACTGGCGACCTCCGTCTCGATCAGGTGGAGTTAAGTCAAGCACACCCCTACAAGCGACATTCGCCGTCGGAGGAGACCAAAAATTTTGAGGGCCGGGAAGTGTTTTTGCGAAGGGCAGGGTTTTGAGGGTCGGTCACTCCGGATTTGTTAGAGGGGGCCGCCCGGACGGTGCGAGATGAAGGGCGATTGGATTGAAGGAAGCTTGTTCGGAGGGGAGGGCGGGGACATGTGGCGGCGTCACACCTTTAGCGCCCCGGCGTGCGGATAGGAATTCGTAGGTGGTGAACAGCACTAAGAGCAGGGTCCCGAATAACAGCGCGGGGGCCGCCGACCGGCGGTCTGTCATGAACCTTTCTACGGCCGGCCCGAGTGTTCGTCGGAGGAGCGATGCCGCGTGTGCGTTTAGGGGGTCGAGCCATTTGTAAGCGAGGGCCGGTGAGACTCTCGACGCGTGCCGCTCGATGCTCTGTGAGAGCGGCATGTAGCCGGTGATGATGAGTGGGATGAGCAGTAGAACCCGGAGCCCGCCCAGCAATAAGTCATGCAGGCTGCGGATCGGTTTCAGGCCGGCGGCGATTGAGAAGACAATTGATAGCACCGCCGCGGTGAAGAGGACGAAGCCGTAGGCGGGGGCGGCAACCATCCAGAGGCAGAACAGCAGCAGCAGTGCCGTCATCATCGAGGCGTAAAGCGAAGCAGTGACGCCCGAGGCCCATGCCTTCAAACTCCCTTTGTCGTCCCACCGCCCAGCGGCCGGCGTGGCCGAGGGCAAAACAACGGCGCCGTCCCTAACACCTCGGCCACGGATGAGGGTCGCTTCATCAAGGCCGGGGGCGCGGCCCGCGTTACTCTCAGCAGCCCGGAGCCACGCCCGTCGCATGTCGGCCGCGGAATCGTACCGCTCGTCGGCCTTGAGGCACATGGCCTTGCGCAGCACCTCGGAGAGCGCTCCGGGGACTTCCGGGTTCAACTCGCCGGCCGGACGCAACGGGTCGGGGCGCCCGTCCGCGAGCGCCTCTTGACGCTCGAACGAGTTGGGGAACTCGGCGGCGGTCAGAAGCCTGTAGAGTGTCGCCCCCGTGGAGAAGAGGTCGCCGCGCTCGTCTGTCCTCCCATCCTTTAATTGCTCCCACGGCGCGTACTGCGCCGTCCCGTAGGCGGCCACGCTCGTGCCACCGCGCCCGAGCCGGGAGGACTCCGCGACCGCCCCCTTCGTCAACCCGAAATCGAGGAGCACGAGCTGCCCGCCCGGCGTCAGTTTCAGGTTCGCAGGCTTGACATCGCGGTGAATGACCGGGTCGGGCCGCCGGCCGTGCAGGAACTCTAAGACTTCGAGCACGCGATCTCCCCACCCAATCACGTCTGCCACCGAGTAATGGCGCTTAGACGCCACGAGCAACTCAGCAAGGGTAGGGCCGGGCACGTGTTCCATCGCAATGTAGAGGCGTTTGGAGTCGGTGAAGAAGTCAGTCACGTTCGGCAATGAGCCCGCGACGTCGGCCGGTGCGACGTTGCACAGCTGGCCGAGCAGGCGCGCTTCACGCTCGAACAGCTTGCGCGAGACTCTGTCGCGCCCGAGCATCTGTTTAACGGCCAGCCTTTTGCCGAGCCGCCGATCTTCCGCCTCGTACACCCTGCCCTGCGAGCCACCGCCGAGGATTCCGGTGATGACGTAGCGGTCGCCGAGGAGGTCGCCGGGTTGAAGGTCTGAGTGTAACCACATCAAGGGCTTTCCGAACTCCGCCCCTATCTCCTCGCGCAAGATTTCGTAAGTCTCCGAGGCCAACGCCGGGTCGTCCGCACATTCGGCCAAGAGGAACTCTCGCTGCGCCGCCGACGGCAGGCTGCGGGCCCGGCCGAAGAGCTCGGCGAGTCTGTTGTACCTGCGCTCGTCAGCCAGTTCATCGAGCATCAGCTTTCCCCCCGAGTCGGCGGCCGAGCCATTTGACGGCGAACTCGAAATCCCGCTTGACCGTCGTGGGGGAGACGCCGAGCGCGGCGGCGCTCTCCTCGACGGTCATCCCCGCGAAGACTCGGTGTTCTACGACCCTCGCGTGCCTTTCGTTCAGTCTTTCCAGGGACTCCAGAGCCTCGCCTAGGGCCTCCACGTCAATATTCCTCTGTGCGGCTACGTGGAGCGCCGCGTCGAGGGGCAGGTGGGCGAGGCCGGAGCCCCGCTTCTCGCGCCGTTTTGCCCTGGCATAGTCGGTCAGGAAGTGGCGCATGGCGGTGGCCGCGAGCCCTAAGAAACAGGCGCGGTTCTCGAACGTCAAATCCTGCGATCCGGCCAAGCGTATGTACACGGCGTGGGCCACCTCGGTGGCTTGGAGCGATAACGCGCCCCCCTCGGCTTTAAGCATGCCGCCCGCCATGCGGCGCAACTCCGCGTAGACCTGTTCGGTAATCAGATCGAGCGCGCGGCGTTCGCCGCCCCGCGCCCGTTCCATGCACGCCTGCAAATCCACCCCGGCGTGCGCCCGGGCGTCTTCCCCTCCGACCGGCGTCCTCGCGGACTCATCGGGGTTTTCTGACATCAGCCCCATGACCTGTAAATTGATGGGTGGTGTTGCCGAAATGGACTCTCCGCGGTAACTCACACGCCTGCACATTCGAGTAGACTTCAGGAATTATACGCATGGAGCAGAACAAATCACCCGCTTGTGGGAGAAGCTCTCAGGCTCCCTCGCCGCACTGAATCTCAGACGGGTCAAATGAAGTGGGTGGTTGTCCCTTCTCGACGGACGCACCCGCGGGCCGAATCGGCCGGAGCCGGGCGAGGCGGGGTCATTACGCCGCGGGCTACTTCGCGGCCGGGCCGTGATACAGGCGGCCCTCACCGGACTGTCTATTTGATGCTCCAGAAGACCGGCTCCGCAGGCCTGAGGCTGCGCTCGACGGCGAGGGCGACGAAGCCCATCGTGTGGCGCACGTTGATTTCCAGCAGCGGGTGCAACCCGCCCACGTGCTCGACGGCATCCACCCCGACCGGCCCCCAAAAGCCTTCCGCATGGAGGCGGCCGCCGACGAAATGCGCGACGCCTTCAAGCTCATCGCGGCGGTGCGGCGTGGGCGGCCGCCGCCCGTAAGCGCGCTGTAGCCCCACGCCTCCGTCATCCGGTTCTAGGCGTCGTAGGCGCGCCCCCCCCCCAGCCGGTGTAAGTGTCTTTAATGAGGTTGCCGGCCTCGTCGTAGCGCATCTGGCGGTTTACCTCGACGGCCTGCCCCGCGTCGCCGGGCGCGAGCAGCCGGTTCCTCGACGCCACTTCCTCAAGCCCGAACTGCGTCTCGTTGAGGAGGGGGCTCGGCGGGCTCGACGGCTGCCCGAGCCACGTCCCGGCGGCGTCGATCCGGCGGTTGCCCCAGCGGTCGTAGGCGTAGTGCTGCTGGGCCGTGTAGGCCCCGGCGCCGTTCTGCTGCTCCCTGACGTAAGTGATGCGGTTCAGCGCGTCGTACTCGTAGTACTGGTTCATCCAGCCGTAGCCGCCCTGCCCATCCGGCACCCAGTGCTGCGCCAGCTTGACGTTGCCGCTGTTGTCCGCGCCGCTGCCGCCGGGCGTCCAGCCGCCCTGCTGGCTGTAGTAGTTGAGGAGCGCCCCGCGGTTCCAGTCCAACTGATCCTAGTGCCACGGAACGCTTGAGAGCCGCACGTCGTAGAGCTGGCCGCGCGCGTTATAGTGGCGCTTGTGGTAGAGCGGCGTCTGTGTCCCGTACTTCTCTTCGAGGATGCGCCCGGCCGCGTCGTACTGGATGCCCTCCTCAACCCCCGTGACGAGGTTGCGGCCCGTCGCGTAGGTGCGCGCCACGCCGTCGCCCAGGTTCCCCGAGACGGCCTTGAGCCGGCCCGCCGCGTCGAACTGCGTGTAGTTGACCGTGCGCCCGGAGGGGAGCCTTTCAGAGCGGTTTTCGCGAGCAAAATCGAGGCAGATCATGGCTCAGCATTCTGCTCCTGTCAATCGGTAACTATTCAGCTATCCCAAGCGTTTTCTGACACTTAGCGGCACACCCTGCACGCCGCTGCGAGCGCTGCGAGCACGCCTCTTCCTTGCTTCCTCATCGTCGAGACGTAGGAGCGGATGCGGCAGAAGTGGCGCGCTCCATCCTGCGTGCGGAAGCAGCCCGAGACCTTCTGCTGCAGCTTCACCATCCGCAGGTCGCGCTCGGCCGGGTTGTTATCAAAGGGTACCGAGGGGTCGCGCAGGAAGCGCAGCACCTCTGCCTTCCTTCTCTCCAGTCGCCGCAGCAGGTTGCGCGCCTGCCTGCACGCCGACTGCGGAGCGTCGGGCGGCTGCCGCGCCTCCTGCCCCTCGGCGACGAGCCTGTCGTAGCGGGCCGTCAGCTCCTCAACCCGCCACGCCGGCACGCGCGCGCCCGCGTGCTCGGCCACGCCCTTCATCTCCAGCAGCAGCTCCTTGAGCGGGGCGGCCCACGCCTTCGTCACTTCACTCAGCTCCTCGAAGTAGGTCAGCTCTCTCAGCAGGTGCGCCCCGCACAGGGCGTGTCGGCAGTCGGCGTAGTGGGCGTAGGAGAACCAGCCGTCATGCACGCAGGTGCCGCGGTAAGCAGGCAGGATGCCGATCTCGTCGATGGCCGCCTTCCCTCGCCGCGCGTCCGCCGCGTAGTGCGTCAGCCTCTCGCTGCTCGCCACGTGCACGTAGGCGAGGCGCTTGTTGACCCTCAGCCCCGTCTCGTCGGCGTGGATGACGGGCGAGCGGCGTAGACCCTTCTTGATCTTCAGCTCCGTCTCGACGAGCCCCGCGGCGCACCGCCTGACGGCCGTCGCGAGCGTCCCGGCGGACATCGCGCAGCCGAACAGCTCCTTCATAGCTTCGGCCGTGCGTGCGTACGGCAGCAACTGATAGTCATGAAGGTAGAGCGCACGCGCCATGAGAGAGGGGCCGTACTGCACAGCTGCCCTCACCCCTGCGGGGAAGCCGGCCTTCGTCCTGCGGCCGCAGGAGGCGCAGCGCACCACCTCCGCCCTGTGCTCGGTGACTCTCAGCCTGGCC
>DATCVD010000148.1:0-4563 GCA_036567125.1 Pyrinomonadaceae bacterium
CCTGCGGGCCGGGCCGCGCGTGGCCGTTGCCGTTCGCGCCCTCGCGCTCGCGCTGGAGGCGCAGGACGCGCTCCATCTCGGCGACGGCCAGCTCGTTCACGGGATCGTAGCCGTAGGCTTGGCGGTAGGCGTTGTAGGCCCCGCGGTAGTCGCCCTGATCGGCGAGCGTCCGCCCCTGCTCCATGAACTTCTGCGAGGCGTTGAAGAGGGCGCGCCGGTAGTGGAGCTGGAACTCCATCTCGGACGGGTTGGCGGCGACGGCGAGGGCGAACTCCTGCGCCGCGCGCTCCCACTGCTGCGCCTTCTCGTGCTCGACGCCGCGCTTGAAGTTCTTCTCGCCCTTCTTCGCCAGCACCGCGACGGGCGCGGCCAGCAGGCAGATGACGACGAGGAGCGACGCGAAAGGGCGCGCGTGGACGGAATGCTTCATCTCAAACCTCACAAAAAGCGGTTAGCGGTTAGCTCTGAACTGATTAGCCCTGCCCGGCCGGCGCTGCCGGGCCGCCGGCTGTCCGAATTTACACGTTCGGGTGGGGGAGACGTTCCAAACTTTAGCGGGCGGCGGGCGGCCGGGAACGCCTGAGCGTCTTCACTGCTTAGGGCTTGCCGCCCGCTCCGCGCCGTTGTCGTTGAGCTTCACGTCTTCGACGAAGGTCACGCGGTTGATCTCGTGCAGCGTCGAGACCCCGGCGAAAACTTTGCGCAGGGCCGACTCGCGCAAGGATCGCAGGCCCTCGCGCTCGGCCGCGCGGCGCACCTCGGAGCCGGGCCGCCGCTCGATGATCATCTCGCGGATGTTGTCGGAAAGGTCGAGCAGCTCGTGGATGGCGGTGCGGCCGCGGTAGCCCGTGTGGTTGCAGGCGTCGCAGCCGACGCTCATGTAGAAGACCGCGCCGCGGTGCTCCTCGGGCCGGAGGCCCGCCTCGGCGAACTCCGCGTCCGTGACCTCGTGCGGGCGCTTGCAGACTTCGCACAGCATGCGGACGAGCCGCTGCGCGAGCACGCAGTTGAGCGACGAGACGAAGTTGTACGGCTCGACCCCCATGTTGAGGAAGCGGCCGATCACGTCGATGACGTTGTTGGCGTGGACGGTCGTGAAGACGAGGTGGCCCGTCAGGGCCGACTGGATGGCGATCTGCGCGGTCTCGGTGTCGCGGATCTCGCCGACCATGATCTTGTCCGGGTCGTGGCGCAGGATCGAGCGCAGGCCGCGGGCGAACGTCAAACCCTTCTTCTCGTTGACGGGGATCTGCGTGATGCCGTGCAGCTGGTACTCGACCGGGTCTTCGATGGTGATGATCTTGTCTTCTTCGTTCCTGATCTCGTTCAGGGCGGCGTACAGAGTGGTCGTCTTGCCCGACCCCGTGGGCCCGGTGACGAGCACCATGCCGTAAGGCTCGGCGATGTAGTGGCGGAACTTCCGCACGTCGTCGTCGTCGAAGCCGACCACGTCGAGGTTCAGGCTCTTGAACGACTCGTTGATCTGCTCCTTGTCGAGGATGCGGATGACCGCGTCCTCGCCGTGGACGGTCGGCATCACGGAGACGCGGAAGTCCACGTTGCGCCCCTTGTAGCGGACGCGGAAGCGGCCGTCCTGCGGCACGCGCCGCTCGGCGATGTCGAGTTCCGACATGACCTTGATGCGCGAGATCAGGGTCTGGTGGAAGTCGAGCGAGATCGGCTCGACCTTCTCGTAGAGCGCGCCGTCGATGCGGTACTTGACGTGAACGGCGGTGTCCCTCGTCTCGATGTGGATGTCGGAGGCGCGCGACTCCATCGCCGTGTAGATGACCGTGTCGACCAGCTTGATGATCGGCGACATCTCCGAGTCGGTCGCCAGCCGGTCGAGGTCTAGAACCTCCTCGCCGTGCTCCGTCTCCTTGACGAGCGAGATGCGGAAGCCCGACGTCGCCTCTTGGAGCACGCGCTGCGTGGCGTCGCCTTTTTTGAGGACGACGTCAATCGCGCCGGAGGTCGCGACGTGCGGGACGATGCGCGCGTGCAGGGCCGAGGCCAGTTCGTCCAACCGTTCGAGGTCGGTCGGGTCGGCCATCGCGATGTGCAGCCGCTTGCCCTCGCGCCGCAGCGGCACGAACTGATTCTTCACCATCAGATCGACGGGAATATCGGCGAGCAGCGTGTAGTCGATGGGCGAGTCGCCTTCGGGCGGGAGCAGATCGACGTAGGGCAGGCGGTAGCGCGCGGCCAAGTCCATCGCGGCGCGCACTTCGGGCGGCAGGTGCGGCTGCGGCGCGGCGGCTCCGTCGCGGCGCGCGTTCTGCGCGGCCTCGTGCGAGGGGGCGAGGGTATCTTCTACTGACGTGCTCATCGGTTCGGGCTAACCTGTCGGGTCTGTCCGGCTTCGCGAGGTCGCGCCGTCTAGGGAATTTCGGCTGACAGAACTGTCAGATGCGGCAAAACGCCGGGGGACTGTCTAAACCGCTGGGGGGTGGGCACTTTTTCCGTCACCCGGTCGGCATCCCCGTCACGTTCGAGATCGACTGGATGATCGGCAGGTAGATCGCCAGCAGGATCGTGATGACGACCCCGCCCATCACCAGCAGAATCGCAGGTTCGAGGATGGTCGTCAACTGTTCGAGCCGCACCTCCGACTCGGCGTCGTAGAAGGTCGCCACCTCGTCTAACATCTCCTTCAGAGACCCGGAACGCTCGCCCACGCCGATCATGTCGAGCGCCAGTTCCGGTATCCAGCGGGCCGACTCCAGACTCTCCGTGAACGACCGCCCCTCGCGGATCATCGGCAGGATCGCCGACGAGCGCGCGCGCAGCTCGCGGTTCGTGATCGCCTCGGCCCCGATCTCCCACGACTCGACGAGCGTGATGCCGCCCGCGAGCAGCGTGGAGAGCGAGCGCGTCACCTGCGCGACCGAGAGTTGCATCACGAGGTTGCCGGCGATCGGCAGTTTGAGGACGAAGCGATCGACCCAGAGGCGGCCCGGCGGCGTGCGCGACCAGACGTAGAGCGCGACCGAGCCGACGATGACGACGGGGGCGAACCAGTAGATGTTCGCCGCCATCCAGTTCGAGAGGCCGACGACGACGGCCGTGATCGTCGGCAGGTTGCTGCCGAAGCCCTCGAACAGGCGGGCCATGCGCGGCACGACGTAGGTCGTCAAAAACACGACCATGCCGAGCGAGGCGAGCAGCAGGAAGATCGGGTAGGCGAGCGCGCCGCGAATCTTGCGCCGTATCTCGACGCCGCGCCGCATGTACATGTTGTAGCGGACGAGCACCTCGTCGAGCGCGCCCGATCTTTCGCCCGCGAGGATGGACGCCGTGTAGATGCGGGGGAAGATCGGCCCCTGCTGCGCGAAGGCGGAAGACAGCGCCATGCCGCCGCGAATCTTGTCCTCGACGTCGGCGAGCACCATCCGCAGCCGCGGGCTGGCGGCCCGACGGCGCAGCATCCCGACGGCTTGCAGGATCGGGATGCCGGCGCGCACCAGCGCGGCCATCTGCTGGTTGAAGAGCAAAAAGTCGCCGGCCTTGACGCGCGCGCCCATGCCGCCCTTGCCGCCGCGCGTCAGGGCCGACGCGCCCGCCTTTTTCGGCGGCGCGACGGAGAAGACGCGGAAGCCCTCGGCCTCCAAGCGCGTGCGCGCCTCCGAGACGCCGACCGCCTCGACCGTGCGCGTCACCACCTCGCCCGCGGGCGTCCCCAAACGACAGATGAACTCGGCCATTCCCTTTTGATTACTACGGACAGAAAAATTTGCGCTTCGTGTGGGCGCTGCGCGAAGCCGTCATTATAACACGCGCGACGCGCGCATCTCACGCCGCGGCCCGCGCACGCCCGCGCGCCCTTCACACGCCGCGGCGCGGACGAAGTTGCAAGTAATTCGCCGAAGAAGTCGCCGGCGACCGGCCGGGGACGGCGGGCGCAACTCGTCGCCGCGGGGCCGACTGCTGGTTAACGTCGCGCGTGGTTTGACGCCTCGACTCCGGCCGCAGGAGAGTTCGTCATCCCTGTCCGCTTTCAAGGCTGCCGCGCGCGGCGTCGTTCTCGCGCAGTCCGCCCGCGCCGGCGGGGGCGGGGCGGGTTCCCGAAAGCGAGCGCGGCGGGGCCGGGTGCCGCCGCGAGGCGGCGCGGCAGGAAAGTTACGGCGAGATGACCGTTTCGACAAACGGAAGTCTTGCGCGCGGCGCGCGGGCGGGCGTAGAATGCGGACTGTTACCCCAGAGGTCTCCCGGCCTGTTTTTTCAGTCTCGGTCACGACAACCCGCAGGAGGGCGAGCGGCATCGGACGGCCAACACCGTTCCGATGGAAGCGCGCAGCTTCCGCTTTTCGTTCCCGTCAGGCGTCCCGATCAGGACTCCGACTCAAGGAGGGTCCCATGAGGTCTCAGCGGCGCACACGCCCCGGCCTTCGCTTCGCACTCGCCTCCTCCGCAGCCTTCGCGGCGCTGGCTTTTGCCGCGCTCCCGCCAAGCTCGGCGCAACAGAAACAGGATCAGCCGTCGGGCGCGGCCAAGTCGGGCGCGACGAAACCGGCCGCCGACGGGGCCGCGAAGGGCGCGGCCGAGCAGCCGTTGCTGCTCCCG
>DATCVD010000149.1:0-2426 GCA_036567125.1 Pyrinomonadaceae bacterium
CGGCGGCCGCGACTCAGGCCCGCCCCAGTCGGCCGCCGCGCAGGGGCGCAAGCGCATCCCGCCCGCCGAGACCAACGCGGAAATTTTCTACTACAAGAAGCAGATGGACGCCCACACCGTCATGGTGATCGTCCTCAAAGACGGCGAGGAGGTCGAGGGCACGATCGAGTGGTACGACCGCAACGCCCTGAAGGTGAACCGCCGGGGCGCGCCCAACATCCTGCTCCTCAAGCACAACATCAAGTACATGTACAAGGCCGAAGACCGCGACGGCGGCGGCGGCGACGACGAGTAGGGCCGGGCGTCAGGCGACGTCAGGCCCGCCGGCGCTTTCCCGAGCGGCGTTTGAGTCTTGTCCGGTCGCGGCGTCGGCGGCGTGACGCGCTCTGTTGGTCAGCGCATCCGCCGCCGTCGCGCATTCCGACGCCCCACACGCACGCGCGATGACCGACGTTTGGCACACGACGGAGACCGATCCCGCGGCCGATGGCGACGAATCGGCGCCCCGCGCGCGCCCGCGCGTCGGCGTCACGATGGGCGACCCCGCGGGGATCGGCCCCGAAGTCGTCCTAAAGGCCGTGGCCGAAGACGAGGTGCGGCGCGCCTGCGTGCCCGTCATCGTCGGCGACGCGCAACTGCTCGCGCACACCGCGCGCAAGCTCAACCTCGAATGCGGCTACCAGATCATCCGGCGCGGCGAGCCGCTGCCGGACGATCTTTCCGACTCGCCTCATCCCGTCATCTATCACCTCGACAACATCAGCGCCGCGATTGAGCCGGGCGTCGAGTCGGGCGCGGCGGGGCGCGCCGCCGCCGAGTACATCGAGTCGGCCGTCTCCTTGTGCGCCGCGGGCGACCTCGACGCCATCTCGACCGCGCCGATCAACAAGCGCGCGCTCCTGCTCGGCGGCTACAGCTTTCCGGGGCACACCGAATTCCTCGCGCACCTGAGCGGGTCGCAGGAGTGCGCGATGGCCTTCGTCGCGTCGAACCTGCGCATCGTGCTCATCTCGACGCACGTGCCGCTGGCCGAGGCGATCCGGCTCGTCGAGCGCGACCGGATCGAGCGGGTCGTGCGGCTGACGGATCGCGAGCTGCGGCGCTGGGGCATCCGCGAGCCGCGCATCGCGGTCGCGGCCCTGAACCCGCACGGCGCGGAGGGCGGGCTGTTCGGCGTCGAGGAGTCGGCCGAGATCGCGCCGGCGGTCGAGGCGTGCCGCGCCGAGGGGCTGGACGTGCAAGGGCCGCACTCGGCCGACACGGTCTTCCTGCGCGCCTCGCGCGGCGAGTTCGACGCCGTCGTCTCGCTCTATCACGATCAGGCGATGATCCCCGTCAAGTGCCTCTCGTTCGGGGAGGCGGTCAACGTCACGCTCGGCTTGCCTTTCATCCGCACCTCGGTCGATCATGGGACGGCGTTCGACATCGCCGGCCGCGGGCTGGCCGAGCATTCGAGCATGGTCGCCGCCATCAAGCTCGCCGCCGACCTCGCCCGCACCGAAGACGCGGGCCGCGCGGTGGAAGCGATTTGAAGACGATGGGGGACGAAGAATGAAGAATGGAAGACGAGCTGCTTTTAATTCTTAATTCTTAATTCTTCATTCCTCATTTCTGACCTGAGTATGTCATCGCAGTTCCAGAAGTCGGGCCGCATCCTCGTCGCCGACGACGACCCGGCGATCCTACGCCTCGTGACGACGCTCGTCGAGAAGGAGGGCTACGCGGTGGTGGCGGCGCGCGACGGCGGCGAGGCGCTGCGTATCTTGAAGGCGGACGCCAACTTCGTCGCGGCCATCCTCGACGTGGTGATGCCGCAGGTCGAGGGCACGGAGGTCGTCCGCTACATGAAGTCGGAGAAGCGGCTGATGCGCATCCCCGTGATGATGATGACGGCCGAGCAGAACCCGAAGCTCACCTCCGACAGCTTCGCCGCGGGCGCGGTCGTCTTCCTCCCGAAGCCCTTCACCTCCGCCCAGCTCCAGATCATGCTCCGCATGATGATCACGAAGACCGCCAAGGACGCCGACAACGCGTAAAGACCCCGGCCGCCCGATCCGCCCCCCAAAGATGAACGCCGCGAGAGCACGAAAGGCCTTGACGCTCGCCGCCTCGCTCGCGTGCCTGCTCGCACTCGCGCCCGCCGCGGCGGCGAAGCTGGGCAAGGGCGACGCGCGGAAGCTGATCGCGGCGCTGTCGATCTTTGATCTGAACACCGGCGCGGTAACGATCAAAGAGATCAGATCGACGGAGACGGAGGCGACCGTTCTGGCCGGCGTCCGCATGGCCTTTCGCTTCACGCGCGGCGAGGACGGGCGCTGGCGCGCGGACGAGGTGAGGGTTGGCGACCGGCAGTGGGAGGACTTCGACCTGCTCCCGCCGCCGGCCGGGGCGGATCGCATCGCGCGGGCGCGCGCGTCCCTCAACGC
>DATCVD010000150.1:0-3569 GCA_036567125.1 Pyrinomonadaceae bacterium
GGGCCGGGCAGCGGGCCGGCCGGCTGGTTCGCCGGCAGCGTGGCGAAGATGGCCTGCGCCGCCGCGAGGGCCTGCGCGCGCAACTGCTGATCGACGCGGTAGAGTTCCTCGACCGTCATGCGCGACACGTCGAGGTTGGTGTAGAGGTTCGGGCGCGTGGCGATGCCGATGGCCGAGGCGAGGCCGCCGAGCGCGCCCGTCGGGTCGGAGCCGTTCAGGGGCGAGAAGGGCGCGCCGGACTGGAAGGTGAAGAACGAGTTGAGCTGCCAGCCGCCGAGGACGCGGCCGACGAAGCCGCGCTGGTCTTGGTAGAACGGCAGCTCGTAGACGAAGTTGCCGGAGAGGCGCAGCGGGCGGTCGTAGGAGGAGCGGCCGCGGTCGAGCCGGCGGTTGAACGGCTCCTGCGCCAGCGCGATCTCGGAGGCCGAGTTGTTGAAGATCTCCGACATCGTGTCGATGAAGGTGCTCCACGTGAAGTGGACGCCGGCCGAGAAGCCGCGCGAGAGGCGCTTCTCGACGCTCGCCTGCATCGAGTGGTAGATGGAGTTGCCGGAGTTGGCGCGCAGGCGGATCGTGCCGACGCCCGGATCGACGTTGCACTCGGTGGGGAAGGCCGCGCGCGGCGTGCAGCCCACGAGCCGCGGGTTGCCGTCGATGCTCTCGAAGAGTCCCGACCCCTTCGACCCGACGTAGCCGACGCGCATCACGAGGTCGCGCGCCAGCTCGCGCTGGACTTCGAGGCTGAACGAGTCGTAGGTCGGCGACACGAAGTCTTCGGTGACCTGCGTGCGGGTGAAGGAGAGCGGGTTGATCGGGAGCGTCTGGAAGTTGGCGAACGCGCCCTGCACGTTCGTCTGGTTGAACGCGGCGACGAACGGGAACGAGCTCCAGATGTTGAGCGCGATGTTCGTGTAGGCGTAGTCGTGCGTGCGGGCGTAGCCGCCGCGCAAGACCAGCCGGTCGCCGCCCGTCAGCCAGCCGAGCGGGCCGTCGCCGTCGGTGCGCGGGTTCCAGTTGAAGCCGACGCGCGGCTGGAGGTTGTCGGAGTCGCGGCCGGGGATCGGGCGGACGCGGAAGGCCGGGTTGCTGCCCGAGGCGGCGAAGACCGGGTCGTTGAACTCGACGAGGTCTTGGATCGGCTGGCCGGCGTTCTCGTAGCGCAGCCCGAAGGTCAGCGTGAAGTTCGGGCGCAGCCGCCACTCGTCCTGCCCGTAGAAGTAGAAGTCGTGCCAGTCGAGGTGCAGCACGCGGGCGACGCCCGGCAGGTCGCGGTTGATCTGGACGTTGCCGAGGTCGTTGACGAAGTTGTTCAGGTTCGAGTAGACGAGGTGGCCGCGCGAGGTCGGCTTGAAGAGCTGGGCGAGCTGCTGGCGGCGGATGTCGACGCCGAACTTCAGCCCGTGGTTGCCCTTCGACCACGAGAGGTTATCCTGCAACTGGTAGGTGTTGCGGAACGAGAACTGCGGGAGGTTGGCGGCCAACCCGATGGCGGTGCGGGTCGCGCCGGCGTTCAAGCCCTGAAGGTTGAGCGACGTGATCTGGATCGAGGGGATGGCCTCGGCCCGCAGGTCGGCGGCGACCGTGGCGCTGGCGGCGCGCAGGTAGGCGGCGCGCGCCTCGTTGACCACCGTGGGCCCCAGCACGCTGGTGAGCGCGAGGTTCAGCCCTTGGTTGCGCGAGACGTTCGACGACTCGTAGCCGGGCGGGGTGGACTGGCCCGCGCCGACCGTGTCCTGATCCTGATAGATGTAGCGCGCGTTGAAGGTGTGGTCGTTGTTGAAGCGGTGATCGACGCGGAACGAGGTCTGCCAGTCGTTGAAGACGAAGCTGCTCGACCCGGTCAGGCGGCCGAGCGGGACGGCGAAGGTGTTGCCGCCGATGGTGAACGATTCGGTCGTGCCGAGCGCGGTCTGGGCCGTCGGCAGGAAGTTGAGCAGCGCGGCCACCTGCGGGCGGTTGCCGGCCTGCTGCTGGAGGATGGCGCGGCCCGCCTCGGTCGGGACGCCGTCGACCGACACGCCCTGCCCGAGCCGGCGATCCCACCACCGCTGGAGCGAGAAGAAGAAGAAGGTGCGATCCTTGCCCGACCGCCACGAGGGGCCGCCCTCGCCGAAGCGCGGCAGGGGGAGCGGGCCGCCGACGGTGCCGCCGAGCTGGTTCTCGATGCGGAACGGCGCGCCCTGCCGCGACTGGTCGGCCGCGTTCGGGTTGCAGAAGCCGGCCGCCTTGTTCAGGTTGCTGCACGAGTTGAGCGCGTTGTCGTTGTGGAACCAGAAGCCGGAGCCGTGGAATTCGTTCGTGCCCGACTTGGTGATGGCGTTGAAGACCGAGGAGGAGTTGCGGCCGAACTCGGCCGTGAACTGGTTGGTGACGAGGCGCACCTCCTGGATCAGATCGGGGTTGTTGAGGCCGATGGCCGCGCCGGCCACGCCGAAGTCGTTGTTGTCCTGCCCGTCGATGAGGAAGTTGTTCGAGCGCAGCCGCCCGCCGTTCGACGAGTAGTTGATGCCGCCGGTGAAGGCCGCCTGATTCGACTGCAACTGGCTGACGCCGGCCGCCGAGAGCGCGACGTTATAGACGTTGCGGTTGGTGGCGAGCGGCAGCTCCGACAGCCGCCGGTCGTCGAAGCGCGTGCCGACCTCGGCGGTCGTCGTGTTCAAGACCGAGGCGTTCTCCGTGACGGAGACGACCTCCTGCACGCCGCCGGCCTTCATCGAGGCGCTGACGACGGCGTCCTGATTGAGCTGGAGCTGGATGCCGGTCTGGACGTACCTGGAGAAGTTCGTGGCCTCGACCGTCACCTCGTAAGCGCCGACCGGGAGGTTCGGGAAGCGGTAGCTGCCGTCCTCGTCCGTCTGCGTGGTGCGTGAGGTTCCGGTCTCGGTGTTGCGCACCGTGACGGTCGCGCCGGGGATCGCCGCGCCCTTCTCGTCCTGCACTTGGCCCGAAATCGAGCCGGTCGTCTGCGCCGCGGCCGCGGAGGACAGCGCGAGCGTCAGGGCGAAGAGGGCGAGCACAAACTTGGTTGTTCTCATCTCTTTCTCCTTCGGAATTTTTAGTCGTGTGGCTATGACAGGCAACGGGGCCGACCGCCGGCAGACGAGCCGGGGCGTGTGTGATGCCACGTGTGGCCGCCCCGGCGCAAGGTAAGGACAGGGGGCGCGGCCGCGATGAAGTTTCTGAATTAAAGAAGAGACGAAGTATTAAGACCGGGTGCCCGAAGATTCTCGGGCGAGGTTGACAGCTTTCGCGGAGGCAAGCAGTATGCCCGCGCGACGGCCCGTCCGAGCCGGGGGAGTTAACCGCGTAAATCAGGGGGTCGGCCGCGCGGGGCGGGGGCGCGTCCGATTCCGGCATCCAATTTTTTGTATTTCGTTCATTTTTCTTAACCCCGCGGCGGCGCGCCGCGGGCTTCGGCCCGCCCGGCGAGAGGATCATGCGAGACGCGAACCGACGCCGGCCGGCCTACGACCGCTGGGCCGCGCACTACGACGGCGTGATGCGGCCGTTAGAGCGGCGGCTCACGGCGCGGCTGCGCGCCGCGGCCATGCGCGAGTTGCCGGCGCGGG
>DATCVD010000151.1:0-6028 GCA_036567125.1 Pyrinomonadaceae bacterium
GCTGCTGCTGTTGCTGCGCGGAAGGCTGTCGAGAAGGCTGCGGTCGAATGGCGGCGGGCGCGTCGCCCCCCGCGCGGCCGGCCGGGATGTGCGACGAGGCCGCGAGCAGCAGCGCGGCGGCGAGGGCGTAGATCGGCGTGCGGAATCTCATCGTGTGACGCGCGGCGCGCGGGTGCTGAATCGAGTTGGGCCGCGGGAGAGTCGGCAGCGGGGAGGTTTCGGCTCGCCCGATCTTAGACGATCCGGCGGCGAAAGAAAACGCGCGGGCCGACTTGCGTCCGGCCCGCGCGAAACCTACCCCGCGTTCGTTCGTTCAGGCGCGCCGCCTTAGGGCGTGACGCGATCCGATCCCGACACCTTGACGATCTTGTTATAGACGCCGAGCAGCAGGAACGGCGCGACCCACTGGCCGACGAACAAACTCGCCTTCTGCTTGCCCGACAGTTGCAGGATCGCCGAGACGCCGATGGAACCGGCGGCGGCCCACAGGAAAACGTCGGACGGCAGCTTCGCCGTCTGCTGTTCGATGGTGCGGGCGACGACGCCCTCCGAGTGTTGCTCGGCCTCGGCCGGCCCCGACCCCGTCGTCAAACCCGATCTGTCGGTGGCTTGCGTTGCTGTTGAGCTCATTTAAGTTAAACCCCTTTCTAGTACAATACTGTGCCAATGTTTCGATGCATCATAGCCGAACAACGTGGCGAGCCTGTATCTAAACTTCCACGAAAGTGGCACGCCGCGGGAGTAAATTAAGGATTAAGGATTAAGAATTAAGAATGAAGAATGCAAAGCAGTTGTCTTTAATTCTTCATTCTTAATCCTTAATTGGCCCGCCACTTTGACTGTCCCCGCCGGATGTGAGATAGATTTAGGCCAAAGCTTTCACACACCAACCGACGGGAGTTCGAGAGACGCGATGAGTTTGATCGAACACGTCCACGCGCGCGAGATACTGGACTCGCGCGGCAACCCCACGGTCGAGGCCGAGGTGATGCTCGCGGGCGGCGAGACGGGGCGCGCGGCCGTCCCCTCCGGCGCTTCGACCGGCGAGCACGAGGCGGTCGAGCTGCGCGACGGCGACAAGAAACGCTACCTCGGCAAAGGCGTCTCCAAAGCCGTCGCCAACGTCAACGAGCAGATCGCGCGCGCGATCGTCGGCCTCGACGCGCTCGATCAGACCGAGGTCGACGCCGCGCTCGTCGCGCTCGACGGGACGCCCACCAAGTCTAACCTCGGCGCGAACGCCCTGCTCGCGGTCTCTCTGGCGACGGCGCGGGCGGCCGCGACGTACCTTGAAATCCCGCTCTACCGCTACGTCGGCGGCGTCGCGGCCCGGACGCTCCCCGTGCCGATGATGAACATCCTCAACGGCGGCGCGCACGCCGACAACAACGTGGACTTTCAGGAGTTCATGATCGTGCCCGTCGGCGCGGAAACCTTCTCGGAGGCGCTGCGCACGGGGGCGGAGATTTTCCACGCGCTCAAAGGCGTGCTCAAGAAACGCGGCCTCGTCACCTCGGTCGGCGACGAGGGCGGGTTCGCGCCGAACCTGCGCTCGAACGAGGAGGCGGTCGAGACGATCCTCGAAGCGGTCGGCGCGGCCGGCTACGAGGCCGGCGCGAACGTCCTGCTCGCGCTCGACCCGGCGGCGAGCGAGTTCTACGACGGCAAGAATTACGTCTTCAAAAAGTCGGACGGACGGCGGCTGTCGAGCGAGCAGATGGTGGCCTACTGGACTGACTGGGCCGAGAAGTACCCCATCGTCTCCATCGAGGACGGCATGGCCGAGGGCGACTGGCAGGGCTGGAAGCTGCTGACCGACGAGATCGGCCGCCGCGTCCAGCTCGTCGGCGACGACCTGTTCGTGACGAACGTCGAGTTCCTGCGGCGCGGCATCGAACTCGGCGTCGCCAACTCGATCCTGATCAAGGTCAACCAGATCGGCACGCTCACCGAGACGCTCGACGCGATAGAGCTGGCGCGCACGCACGGCCGCACCGCGATCATCTCGCACCGCTCCGGCGAGACCGAAGACACCTTCATCGCAGACCTCGCCGTCGCCACCAACGCCGGCCAGATCAAGACGGGCAGCCTGTCGCGCACGGATCGCGTCGCCAAGTACAACCAGCTGCTCCGCATCGAGGAAGACCTGCGCGGCGCGGCGCGCTACCCCGGCCTCGCGGCGTTCCACCAACTCGATCTGGCGAAGCCGAGCGCCGCGCGGCCGCGCGCCGGCAAGGGCGGCGCGGCGAAGAAGGCGCGCGCGGGCAAAAAGTGAAGGGGGAGGAGATGGCGGACGAGAAAGAGGTCGAGAAGTCTTACGCGACGCGGGAAGTCGTGGCGAAGCTGCGCCGCCTGGCCGACGCGCTGGAGGGCGAGAAGACCTTCGAGATACAGGTCGCGGGCGAGCGCATCTACGTCCCGCCCTACGCGCGGGTCGAGTTCGAGTACGCGCGCGAGGGCGACGAAGAGGAGTTGGAGATCGAGCTGAAGTGGAGGCGCGGCTGACGGCCGCCGCGGCGATTTCAAGTTCCGGGGGTTTCTTCCGTTGACCGACAAGCAAGGGCCGCTCGCGCTCATCATCCTCGACGGCTTCGGCCACAGCCCGCGCCGCGAGGGCAACGCCATCGCCTTGGCCTCGACGCCCTTCTACGACGAGCTGCTGGAAAAGTACCCGCACACGCTCGTCGAGGCTTCGGGCGAGTGCGTCGGCCTGCCGGCGGGCGTGATGGGCAACTCGAACGTCGGCCACCTCTGCATGGGCGCGGGCCGCGTCGTGCGCACGGACATCGAGCGCATCAACCACGAGATCAAGACGGGCCAGTTCGAGTCGAACCTCGCGCTCGAAGCGGCCGTCGAGAGCGCGCGCAACGCCGACCGCGCGCTGCACCTGATGGGCCTCACCTCGGACGGCCTCGTCCACTCGTCGCAGGAGCACGCCTACGCGCTGCTCCGCATGGCCGAGCGGCGGGGCCTGCGCCGCGTCTTCGTCCACTGCTTCTTGGACGGCCGCGACACGCCGCCCTCGTCGGCCGCCGCCTACGTCCGCGAGATGCGCGAGAAGTGCGCCGAGATCGGCGTCGGCGAAGTCGCCTCGGTCTGCGGGCGCTACTACGCGATGGATCGCGACAAGCGCTGGGAGCGCACCGAGCGCGCCTACCGTCTGCTGGTCGAAGGGGCCGGCGAGCGCGTGGTCGATCCGGTCGAGGCTATCAAACGATCTTACGGGCGCGGCGTGACGGACGAGTTCGTCGAACCCGTCGTCTGCACGCGCGGCGACGGCTCGCCCGTGGCGACCGTCGCAGACGGCGACTCGGTCATCTTCTTCAACTTCCGCGCCGACCGCGCGCGCCAGTTAACTTCCGCGCTCGCCGTCCCCGGCTTCTCCGAGTTCGAGACGCCGGGCCGGCCGCACACGCACTTCGTCTGCTTCGCCGTTTACGACAAGACGTACCCTTTGCCCGTCGCCTTCCCGCCGACGCAGCCGACGAACATTCTGGCCGAAGTCTTCGCCGCCGTCGGCGTGCGCAACTACCGCATGGCCGAGACCGAGAAGTACGCGCACGTCACCTACTTCTTCAACGGCGGCACGGAGCGCGAGTTCGCGCACGAGCGCCGCCTGCTCGTCCCCTCGCCGAAGGTGGCGACCTACGATCTCCAGCCCGAGATGTCGGCCTACAAGCTGACCGACAAAATCCTGCGCGCGATTGAGGAGGGCGAGACGGACGCCTTCATCATCAACTACGCCAACCCCGACATGGTCGGCCACACCGGCGATCTCTCGAAGACCATCGAGGCCGTCCAGCACGTCGACAACTGCATCGGCTGGGTGACGAAGGCGCTCCGCACGGCGCGCGGCCGCGCCATCATCACGGCCGACCACGGCAACTGCGAACAGATGATCGACCCCGCGACGGGCGAGCCGCACACCGCCCACACCTCGAACCCCGTCCCCTTCGTCCTCGTCGACGAAGCCTCCCGCGGCGCGAGCCTGCGAGAGCGCGGCGCGCTCGAAGACATCGCCCCCACCATGCTCGGCCTCCTCGGCATCGAGAAGCCCGCCGACATGACCGGCCGCGACCTCCGCGAACCCTAAACACGACCCGCGCCGAGACCGAGTCAACGACGCCTCTTTTTCTTCGCGCTTCCTTTCCCCTCCGACTCGATCCGCGCCGTGCCCCGGTTGATCGCCTCGTTGATGAGTCGCACCGGCTCGTCCTCCGGCTTCAGGTGTCCCGTCAGCGACAGCACGTATAGCCTGAGCGCGGCCCCGTGCGCCTCCGTGTGCAGGTACGCCGACTCGATGCTCGCCAGCAGCGTCTCGCCCGCCTCTTTGACTCCTTCGGGGCCGCTCTCGATTGTCTTTTTGAGGACGAACAAGCGGCGGGCCAACCAGTCGGCCGTAGCGGGATCATTGATGGCCTGCCAAATGGACTCGTCAATCAGCAAATCCTGACAGTCTTTCATTGATGTCGCTCTCCAAATCCACATATTACGGCCGCGCGCATTCTAAACAATCTTCTTCAAATTGTCACTTATAGTCTGTAGACGCATCGTCATCATAGTCGCACTCTCTGTTCCATCAAAAAGAGAGTCCAGCCAAGCATAAAGAGCCGGTTCGGCCTCGCCGTCAAACGGCGGCGGCAAGAGATGGGTCTCTCTCAAGAGGCGCTCGCCGAGCAGGCCGGATTGCACCGCACCTACATCGGCGACATCGAAAGAGGGGCGCGCAACCTCTCGCTGGAGAACATCGAAAAACTAGCGAAGGCCCTACAGGTTTCCATCTCCGATCTTTTCGCCAAGTACGGCGTGGAGTGAAACAGTTGTTGGACGGTTTCCCCGGCAGCTTCACGCTCCGGTCGGTGGGAGCGCCGCCGGGGCGGCGGGATTAAAGGTGCAACGCCGCGGGGCGGAGTTTCCATCAAAGGCGGCGAAGTGTGTCTCCCGCGCGCCTGACCCGAAGTTAAAAGACCTCGTTCGGCCTCCCCGAAGCCGCGTGTTTGCCGGGCGCCCGCGCCCGGAGGCCGCGCGGAACTTGTTCAATTCGGGGCGGTTTTGGGTTATCATCTGTGCCGTTCCCCGCACAGAGAAGCGCGCCCCGCACGGTCTGGCCGAGACCGTTATCTTTCGGCCGCGCCCGTGCCCCGACGTTCGGGTCGTTCATCCGGCGCGCGGCGTCACGATTCGGAATCTTAAAGGTCAGGGACAGCGAGCGAAACGAGAGGAGAACTTGTCCAATGGCTACCAGAGCAATCAGCGACCTTGACGCCGCAGGGGTGGCGGCTCACGAAGACAAACACCCGCGCGGGCTGTACGTGCTCTTCGCCACCGAGCTGTGGGAGCGCTTCAGCTTCTACTCGATGCTGGCGCTCTTCACCCTCTACTTGCAGGACAAGGCCGACGGCTTCGGCTGGGAGCGCAACGACGCCACGCGCCTCTACGCGATCTACCTCGCGGCCGTCTACTTCAGCCCGCTCGTCGGCGGCATCATCGCCGACCGCAAGCTCGGCTACCGCAGGTCGGTCATGATCGGCGGCTTCTTCTTCATGGCCGGCCACCTGCTCCTGTCCTTCCCGATCGTCTGGGTGATGTACCTCGCCTTGGTCTGCCTCGTCGTCGGCAACGGCTTCTTCAAGCCGAACGTCTCGGCGATGGTCGGCAAGCTCTACCCCGAGGGGAGCCACCTCAAGGATCGCGCCTACAACATCTTCTACATGGGCATCAACGTCGGCGCGTTCCTCGCGCCGCTCGTGATGGAGGTCGTCAAGCAGAAGGCCGGCTACCACCCGGCGTTCGCCGTCGCGGCGGGCGGGATGGTCATCTCGGTCGCCACGCTCGCCCTGTTCAAGCGGCACGTCGAGCAGGCCGACATCGTCGGGCGCGGCGGGAGCGCCAGCGCCGTGCAGGGCAACGAGCCGAAGTCGTCGCTAGTGACGGAAGACCTGCCGCCGGTCGCCACCGAGGTCAACGAGGACGAGCTGCGCCGCGGCGGCGGCGCGCAGACGCCGGGCGGGATGTACGCGGCGGACGC
>DATCVD010000152.1:0-5799 GCA_036567125.1 Pyrinomonadaceae bacterium
CGTGCCGTGGTTGCGCACGTCGAGGTCGAGGCCGAGCGGGGACGAGGCGGTCGGCGGCGTCGCGCGCCCGCCGGCGATCTCGATCTGGTAGTCGGCCCCCGCCTCCGTCGTCAGCATCATCAGGCCGCGGAAGCGGACGCCGATGGTCGCGGCCGAGGCCGCCCCCGCCGGCTTGGCGACTTCAGGTACGGCCTCGAAGACGGGCATCGTGTAATAGCTGCCAACCGCGTCCGGCGGCACGGTGATGACGGCTTTGACCGTAGCCGAGGCGTCCGGCTCGACGACCACTTCAGAAGGGGTCAACTGCACCCACAGCGACGCCGACCGCGGGAGCGTGCCGGGGCGGCCCATGAGCCGCCGGTTCTGCTCGTCGTACCAGTAGTCGGTGACGGCGCAGCGGAAACGCAGCCGCGCCCCCGTGTGGTTGAAGATCGTGTAAGTCTGCGTGTGGGCCGCGCCGGGCCTGATCTTGGCGTCGACGGAGGCCGGCGTTACGCCGACCGACACCTGCTGCGCCAGCGCCTCGCGGGGGCCGCACAGGAGTACGGCCCCCGCGAGGGCGAGCGTGATGAGGATCGTCTTGGAGGCCATGCTCTCTCCCTTCTCCCGTTGGCTTGATCGCCCGCCCGCGCCGACAGAAGCGACACACCCGGATCGCTTCTGTCGGCGCGGCCGTCCCTGCTGCGGGGCGGGCGGGCTGGCCTGCTCGCGGCGAGGGCCGCAGCAGGCTTAATCGACCGTCACCGTGTAGATGAGTGTCGCGCTCTTTGCGCCGGCGGCCTCGGCGCGGGCGACGTAGATCCCGACGTAGCGTTCGACGGACGAGCCGCTGGCCTTGCCCGTCGCCACGCTGGCGGGCGTCGAGGTGCTCACCGTCGAGGACGCGGAGATGGAC
Organism: Pyrinomonadaceae bacterium; assembly: GCA_036567125.1. Lineage (GTDB taxonomy): Bacteria > Acidobacteriota > Blastocatellia > Pyrinomonadales > Pyrinomonadaceae > JAIVGV01. The sequence continues at coordinate 896 of DATCVD010000152.1, forward strand.
GAGTTGCCCTCGCGGGCCACTTGGGTGTCGCCGGCCGCGTCTTGCTCGACCTCGATAGAGGCCGTCTCGTCGGTGAAGCCGGAGTAGACGGGCGAGAGGTTAATGGGCGTCTTGTAGAGCGCGCCCGAGGGGTCGGCGACGACGGTGACGCCGGTGGCCACGCTGCCGACGCCGAGACCGTTGACGTTGCCGAAGTTGATCGCGAAGAGGCCCGTGGAGGTGCTGCCCGAGACGGTCGCGCCGCCCAAGACGGTCGAGATGTTCAACTGCACGGCCGTCTGGACGGTGGCCGTCAGCTCCAGCTCTGAGGAGGTCGAAGAGGCGTTTGTGACGGGCCCCTGCGCGTAGGCCGACCCGCAGAAGGCGAAAAGCGCGGCGAGAAGCAGGGCGAGACTGAGCGGGGAACGGAAGGTCATACTAGATTTTCTCCTGTAGTCGAAGGTGATGTCGGTGCTGGTGGGCGGTTGCCGTGAGGGTCGCGCGTGAGACTGGCGGAACCCGCGGCGGCTCGGACGCTTCAAGCGCGGAGGACGCGTCTCGCGTCCGCGCGCCTTGGCGGAGCGACTCATAGCAACGGCCGTGCCGCCTTCTCTTAGCCGCGGCGGCAACGACTCTGCGCTAGTTTTTTAGAAGACCGTTTGACAGCTGGTTAGCCTGCCGGAGGAGGCACACAACCGCCGTGGCATGGGGCAGAAAGGGCCGGCCGTAGGCGAAAAGGGAGGGCAGAACTCACAAGTGCGGTGAGTCCGCGCGGAGAGCCCGCGTGACTCCGGCCGCGGCGGCTCCCCGGTCAAAGTTGGTAGTAAGGGGCGCGGCGGCGTGGGGCCGGTAGGGACAACTAAAGTATGTCAATAATATGACACTCGCGGGCCGCCCGGAGTTGGCAGGCAGGGTTTATTTCCTGTGTGAACAGCCCGCCTGATAATTCGGCGGACGCCCCCCGATATTGGGATAAGGGCAGAGATGCCGCCTGAGTCTTTCAAACTAGCTGACCACCGTGAACGGCCCGCCCGCCCGGCGAATCGCATCCGGCCCGCCGCGGCAAGGTAACCGCCCCAGAGGATGAAACTCTGCGCCCTCACGCCCCGTTAGCCCGCTGGCACGGCCGGTGCAACGTATTGGCATTGGCGGCGTCGGACGTGCCGCGTCTGCGGTGGTTGGAAAGCGTCCCGGCGTTCCTCACCGCGCGCGTCCTTATTCGCCGCCTAGGAAACAACGGCCCGGCCTATCGGCGGCCGCCAGATGTTCGCACCCTCTGAACCCACTCCTCATGCGGGAGTCGTCCAAGGAGTCAAAATGTTGCTGAAGCCAGAGGCCGGCAGGCCGCGCGTCATGATCGTTGACGACGAGGCGGTAGTGACACGTCTGCTGCAGGACTTTTTGAGTGGCGAGTACGATTGCTCCGTAGCCAGCTCTGCCGAGGAGGCGCTGTCGCTGCTCGACGGGCCGCAGTTCGGGCTCGTCCTCAGCGACATCAGTATGCCGGGCATGACGGGCCTGCAGATGATCCCGCGCGTGCTGGAGCGCTCGCCCGACGCGGCCGTCATCATGGTGACAGGGGTGCAGACGGTCGAGAGCGCGGCGGAGGCGATGCGCGCCGGGGCGTTCGACTACATCGCTAAGCCGTTCGACCTCGTGCAGGTCGAAATCGCCGTCCGGCGCGGCATCGAACACCACCGCCTGCGCGCGGCCAAGCGGCGGTACGAGAACCACCTGGAGGAATTAGTCGAGCAGCGTACGTTGGAACTCGACCGCGCGTTATGTTCGCTTGAGAACGCATACCGTTCGACGTTGAGGGCGCTGACGGCCGCGCTCGAAAAGCGGGACTCCGAGACGAGCGGCCACTCGGAGCGGGTCGTCCGCTTCAGCCTGCGGCTGGGGCGCGAACTGGGCCTCGACAAGGAGCAGATGACGGCTCTGGAGTTCGGCTCGCTCCTGCACGACATCGGGAAGATCGGCGTCCCCGACGCCATCCTCCGTAAGCCCGCGAGGCTCACGGAAGACGAGTGGCGCGAAATGCGCCGACACCCCCGCCACGGCCAGCAGATCCTGAACGGCATCGAGTTTCTGGAGGGGGCCGCGCGCGTCGTCGCGCAGCACCACGAGTGGTGGGACGGCACGGGCTACCCGGCCGGCCTGCGCGGGGAAGAGATCGATCTGAACGCGCGCATCTTCGCCGTCGTCGACGCGTTCGACGCCATCACGAGCGACCGGGTCTATCGGCGCGGCAAGCCCTACGAGATCGCCGTGGCGGAGCTGGAGGAGTGGTCTGGACGGCAGTTCGACCCCGGCGTGGTCGAAGCCTTCGGCCGCGTCCCGCCCGAAGAATGGGAGCGGCTGCGCCGACTCTCTCTACGCCACGACGACGAGGCGGTACCCGCAATCCCGCCCGCCCCCTGTGCCGCGCTTGAGCCGGCCGCCGCCGGCTCGGCCGCAGATTGAACACGCACGAAACTAATCGTATGCAGCCGTACTCTAGCCACCAAACAGTCGCCGCCGCGCACCTCACGTCTGAGTGCGCCGACGACCGAGACAGGCGCATCCTCGTCGTTGACGACGAGGAGGCGGTGCGCAACCTCTTCTCCTTCCACCTCGGCGAGCACTACCTCTGTAACACCGCGTCCTCGACGGGCGAGGCGCTGGAGCGCATGGATTCGGAGAGCTACGCGCTCGTCCTCTCGGACGTGATCATGCCGGGCCGCAGCGGGGTTGAGCTGCTGCGCGAGATCGTCTCGCGCTACCCGGACACCGCCGTCGTCATGGTGTCGGGCGTCGACCGTTCGCAGCGCGTGCTCGACGCCTTCCGCCTCGGGGCCTACGACTACCTGATCAAGCCCTGCGACCTCGACGTCCTCCTGCTGACGGTCGAGCGCGCGCTCGAACGGCGCGCCCTGCTGCGCGCCGCGCGCTACTACAAGCTCGATCTGGAGCGCAGGAACGAGGAACTCGGGCGCAGCAAGGCCGAACTCCAGCGGCTCCAGTCTCAGATCGTCCAGAGCGAGAAGATGGCCTCTTTGGGCCAACTGGCCGCCGGCGTCGCCCACGAGCTGAACAACCCGGCCGGCTTCATCTACGGCAACATGGAGGTGCTCGAAGGTTGCGCGCGCGGGATCGAGCGCCTGCTCCACTTCTACGAGTCCGTGCCCCTCGGAGCGGAGAGCGCGGCCCGGGCGCGCGCCGTCAAGGACGAGATCGACTACGAGCACACGCTCGCAGACCTGCGCTCGATAGTCGCCGACTGCCGCGAGGGCGCGGAGCGCATCCGCGACGTGGTGCAGAACCTGCGCACCTTCTCGCGCCTCGGCGAGGCCGAATATAAGAAGGTGGACATCCACGACGGCCTTGAATCCACGCTGCGCCTGCTCGCGCGCTTCTACAACGACCCGCGCGTCTCCCTCGTCCGCGACTACGGCGCGCTCCCGCCGGTGGACTGTTACGCGGGGCAGCTCAACCAGGTCTGGCTCAACCTCCTCGTCAACGCGGCGCACGCCGTCCGCGGGGGCGGCGAGGTGCGCGTCACGACGCGCCTCGAAGGCGACAGGGCGGTCGTCACCGTCAGCGACAGCGGCCCCGGCATCGCCCCCGAACACCTGCCGCGCGTCTTTGATCCATTCTTCACCACGAAGCCGGTCGGCGAGGGCACCGGCCTCGGCCTCTCCGTCACCTACTCAATCGTCGAGCGCCACGGCGGGACGGTTAGCGTCCGGAGTCGGCCGGGCGAGGGCGCGGCCTTCGCCGTCTCGATCCCGGTTGACGCGCCCCGCGACGCGGGCGACCGCGACTGAGTGCGCGCCGCAGGCCCGCGAACCTTCCCGGAGTATGCATGACTTACAAAATTCTGATCGTTGACGACGAACCGGCCAACCTGAGGCTGCTCGAACGCCTCTTCAGGCGCGACTACCGCGTGCTGACCGCGGCGTCGGGCGAGGAGGCTTTGCGGCTGCTCACGCAGCACGACGTGGCGCTGCTCCTCACCGATCAGCGGATGCCCGGCATGACGGGCATCGAGCTGCTCAAGCGCACCGTCGAATTCCGCCCGCACATGGTCAGGATCATCCTGACCGGCTACACGGACGTGGGCGCGCTCGTCGAGGCGATCAACTGCGGCCACGTCTACAAGTACGTCACGAAGCCGTGGGGCAACGACGAGCTGCGCCTGACGGTCGAGCGCGCGCTCGAACACTACGAGACCAACAAGTCGCGCCACGAATTGGAACTCGCGAACCGGCGGCTCTCGGCGCGGCTGGGCGAGATGGGCCGCGCCTTCGTCCGCTCCATCTCCGACGCCCTCGAAGCCAGGGACGATCACGTCTACGGCCACGCGCGCCGGGTCAGCGGCTACGCGCAGGCCGTCGGCCGGCGGATGCGTCTCGACGCCGCCGCGCTCGAACAACTCTCGCTCGCCGCGCTGCTGCACGACGTCGGGAAGATCGGCACGCCCGACCGCATCCTCCTGAAACCGACGACGCTCACGGCCGACGAACAGGCCACGATGCGCCTCCACCCCGAGCACGGCGCGCGCATCCTCACGGGCGTCCCCGAGATGGAGGAGGTGACCGCCTCCATCCGCCACCACCACGAGAACTGGGACGGCACGGGCTACCCAGAAGGTCTCGCCGGCGAGCAGATACCGCTCGCGTCGCGCATCATCCGCGTCGCCGACGCCTACGACGCGATGACCAGCCCGCGCCCTTTCCGCGAGGCCCTCAGCCACGACGCGGCCGTCTCCCGCCTCGCGGAGAAGTCCGGCACCCAGTTCGACCCCGGCGTGGTGGGCGCGTTCGGCCGCCTCGAATCTCTCGCCGCGATACGGCGCAGCATCGCGGCCTCCGACTGGGGCTGGCTCAGACCGCTCCGCGCCGCAGACCCCGACGGCGCGTCGGCCGTCGATCCCGCCGCGCGCG
>DATCVD010000153.1:0-6467 GCA_036567125.1 Pyrinomonadaceae bacterium
CGGGCGGCCGGCGCGCTGGTCGTGAACGTTAGCGGGGGGAGTTTAAGTTGAAACGGCGTGTCGTGGTAACGGGCTTGGGGCTGGTCACGCCCGTCGGGCTGTCGGTCGAGTCCACGTGGGCTTCGCTGACGGCGGGCCGGAGCGGCGTCGGCTACATCCAGAAGTTCGACACGGAGAAGTTCTCCGTCAAGATCGCCGCCGAGGTCAACGACTTCGACCCGCTCCGCTACGTCGAGAAGAAAGAGGCGCGCAAGATGGGGGCGTTCATCCACTACGCCATCGCCGCCTCCGACGAAGCCATCGCCGACAGCGGGCTGCAAATTACGGACGACATCGCGGAGCGCGTCGGCACCTACATCAGCAGCGGCATCGGCGACTTCTGGGCCATCGAGCGCGAGCACTCGAAGCTGCTGAACGAAGGGCCGGGCCGCGTCTCGCCCTTCTTCATCCCGTCGGCCATCGTCAACCTCGCCGCCGGACAGGTCTCGATCCGCACGGGCGCGAAGGGGCCGAACTCGGCGACCGCCACGGCCTGCGCGGCCGGCGCGCACGCCATCGGCGACAGCCTGAAGATCATCCAGCGCGGCGACGCCGACGTGATGATCTGCGGCGGCGCGGAGTCGGCCATCACGCCGATGTCGGTCGCCGGCTTCGCCGCGATGCGCGCGCTCTCGACCAGAAACGACGATCCGCCCGCCTCCTCCCGGCCCTTCGAGCGCGACCGCGACGGCTTCGTCCTCGGCGAGGGCGCGGGGCTGATGATCCTCGAAGAGCTTGAGTTCGCCAAGGCGCGCGGCGCGAAAATCTACGCCGAGCTGGTCGGCTACGGCATGACGGCCGACGCCTTCCACATCACGATGCCCGACGAGACCGCGTCGGGCGCGGTGCGCGTGATGACGATGGCGCTCAGGGACGCGGGCGTCGAATCCGACTCGGTCGATTACCTGAACGCGCACGGCACTTCGACGCCCTACAACGACAAGTTCGAGACGCTGGCGATCAAGAAGACCTTCGGCGAGCACGCCTACAAGTTGGCCGTCAGCTCGACCAAGTCGATGACGGGCCACCTGCTCGGCGCGGCCGGCGGCATCGAGGCGGTCTTCTCCGTCCTCGCCGTCCACCGGCGGACGCTGCCGCCGACGATCAACTACCAGACGCCCGACCCCGAATGCGATCTCGACTACGTCCCGAACGAGGCCCGCGAAGTGCCCGAAGTGCGCTACGCCCTCTCCAACAGCTTCGGCTTCGGCGGCACCAACGCCGCGCTCCTGTTCAAACGATACGAGGAATGAAGGAGCTGTTAGCGATTAGCCGTTAGCTTTTAGCCGGAAGAAAACGAGCTTTCAATCTTCGTTTTGGTTTCTGGCTCTGCTAACGGCTAGCGGCTGGCAGCCGACAGCTACCCATGAAAATCATCGTACTCATGAAGCAGGTCGCCAACAAGGACGCGATCCTGCGGATCAACAAGGAAGCGACGTGGATCGAGGAGGGCGACCTCTCGTGGGAGGTCAACGAATCGGACGGCTACGCGCTCGAAGAGTCCCTGCGGCTCAAGGAGAAGCACGGCGGCGAGGTCGTCGTCTGCACGATGGGGCCGCAGCGCGCCAAGTCCGTCACCAAGGACGCGCTCGCGCGCGGGGCCGACCGGGCGATCCACGTCGTCGCCGACGACACGACGGGGATCGGGCCGTTCCGCGCGGCGCAGATTCTGGCCGAGGCCGTCCGCGGCGAGCAGGCCGATCTCGTGATGACCGGCTTGCAGTCCGACGACAACGGCTACGCGCAGACGGGCGTCATCCTCGCGGAGTTGCTGGGCCTGCCGCACGCGACCATCGTGATCGAGGTGGACGCGTCCGGCGAGCAGCTCCGCGTCAAGCGCGAGCTTGAGAGCGGCTGGTACCAGTGGTACGCGATGCCCACTCCGGCGCTGCTCACGATCCAGTCGGGCATCAGCCAGATTCGCTACGCGACGCTCAAGGGCATCATGGCCGCGAAGAAGAAAGAGATCAGGGAAGTGCAGCCCGCGGCCGACGCGGCGCAAGGCGCGGCCCAGCAGCGCGTAGCCAAAATCTACTTCCCCGAAAAGACCAAGCAGACGCAGTTCCTCGGCGACGGCGACGCGAAGAAAGGCGCGACGCTGCTGGCCGAGAAACTCCGCTCGGAAGCCCGCGTGATATGACGGCCCGCCGCCCCGGTTGATTGCCGGGGCGCGGGCGTCTCGCACGTCACGCGGGGGCGTAGTTCAACGGTAGAACAGCCGGCTTATACCCGGTGTTAGCGCCAGATCAGCGCGAGGTGCAGGTTCGAATCCTGCCGCCCCTATCCAAATCATAATTTCGGGATCATCGTCGGTCTTCAGAACGAATCATGGCAAATGGAATCCTAGTTTTCGCCGAGCACCGGGACGGCGTCTTCGGCAAAACTTCCTTCGAGGCCGTCGCGGCGGCGCAGCAGTTGGGCACGTCGCTGGGGCAGCCCGTGACGGCCGTCGTGCTCTCGACGGACGCCACGGTCGCACGGCAGGTGGCGGGCTATAAGGTCGAGCGCGTCGTCTCGGTCGAAAGCCCGAAGCTCGCCGAGTACACGCCCGACGGCTACGCCGACGCGCTCGAACAGGCGGTGCGCCAGATCGATCCGCAGTACGTCGTGATGCCGCACACCTATCTGGTGCGCGACTGCGCGCCGAAGCTCGCGGCGCGCTTCCAGAAGAGCGTGATCAGCGACTGCGTGCGCGCGTCGGCCGGCGACGGCGCGGTGACGTTCACGCGGCGCATCTTTCAGGGCAAGATCGACGCCGACGTGGTCGCGCAGGGCGAGCCGCCGGTCTTCGCGTCGTTCCAGTCGGGCGCGTACCGCGCGGAGCAGGCCGAGCGGGGCGGGGGGGACGCGCCGGTCGAGTCGCTCGCGGTCGAGGTGGGCGAGATCAGGATGAGGCCGGAGCCGCCGTTCCAAGAGGTCAAGCAGGCGGTCGATCTCTCGCGGGCCGACGTGATCGTGGCCGTGGGCCGGGGCATCAAGGGGCAGGAGCACCTGAAACTCGCGGAGCAGTTGGCCGAAGTCCTCGGCGGCGACATCGCCGCTTCGCGCCCGATATGCGACGCGGGCTGGCTGCCGATTGATCGCCAGATCGGATCGTCGGGCCAGACGGTCGCGCCGAAGCTCTACGTCGCGCTCGGCATCTCCGGCGCGATCCAGCACCTCGTCGGCATGAAGAACGCGGGGACAATCGTCGCGATCAACAAAGACCCCGAAGCGCCGATCTTCGACATCGCCGACTACGGCATCGTCGGCGATCTGTTCGAGGCCGTGCCGGCGCTGACCGAGGAGTTGAGGAAGCTGAAAGGTTAAAACGCCGGGAGGTTAAATCCCTGTCGCGCGAAGCCGCGGTCGAGGCGCGGCCGGCCGGGCGGTTGGTACGAAACAAGTCGTGAGGGCGGGGCCGAAGTTACGGCCCCGCCTTTTTGTTTGCGCCGGCCGCCGCGTCTGCCTTGTCCGCCTCGGATGATTCGCCCGCGCCGGCGGCGAGCGTGCGGAGGTCGGCGAGCAGTTCGGCCGGCTTCCACTCGTTGCCGCGGTAGAGTTTGTAGATTCGGCCGTCCGCGCCGACGACGGCGGTGCGGAGCGAGTGGATGATCTGATCCTTGTCGCGCGCGTAAGAGAGGCCGAAGCTCCCGGCCAGCCGGCGAACCTCCGAGGCATCGCCGGTGGCAAACTGCCAACGCTCGAAACGCTCTCCCGCGTACTCGCCCGTGTGCGCCGCGCCGTAGCTGCGCAGAACCTTCGGCGTGTCGTACTCGGGATCGACCGAGACGCTCAACAGCCGCGCCTTCGCGCCGAGCGCGGAGTCTTTCGCCAGCTCGCGGTTGACGGCGGCGAAGTTCTCGCTCATCAGCGGGCAGTAGTCGGGCAGCGGGCAGCGCGTATAGATGAAGGTGAGCGCGAGCGGGCGGCCGCGGTAATCCGCGAGGCTCAAGCGCCGGCCGCCCTGATCGACGAGCGAGAAGTCCGGCACCTGATCGCCGACGGCGGGTTCGCGCAGCGTCGAGGCGGCGGCCGCGCCCGGCGTCGCGTCGGGGATGGCGACGGTGATGATCGGGTTTTCGAGCCAGGAGCGTTCGCCGCTGACGGCGAGCGTCGCCTGTATCTTCGCGCCCGGCTTCATCACGTCGTAGGCCGCCTCGTCCTTCAAGGTGAAGGGCATCGTCATCGCCTCCATCAGGCCGGGGATGTCCTCGTGCGCGACGATGACCTGCCGCTGGTTCTTGTCGAACGAGACGATGGTGCCTTTGAGTTCGTAACGCTTCGCCTCGGCCGGCGCTTCCGTTTGTCCGCAGCCGAACGACGCGAGCAGGAGCAAGACGAATGCGAGCGGGAAGGGGGAACGGATGTGTTTACGCATCGCGGTCAGATTACAGCCTGAGCGCGCCGCGCGACAAACGCGTGCGCGCCCGGCAGCCGCTAAAAATGTGTTGCCTTCGCGCCGCAATGAAGATAGGATTGCGCGGTTAAAAAATGGAAGCGACTGTTCTGCCCGCCTTCGTGCGCGTCGGCCTGCGCGGTTTCGAGCCGCGGGCCGCGAGCCGCTGCGAGGCGCGACTTTCCTCGCTACGGGCGAAGTGTGGCCGCTGCCGTTCGATTCGTTAATATCGGCGCGCGGGATGACGAGGATTTGCAAGAAAATTTGCAGCCGCGTCAAGCGGCGACCTAACACGAGTTTGACGCCGACCGCTTGTCGCCGACAAAGCATCGTGGCCGGCGCGCCGCCGCCTGTCAATTGTTGAGAGTGGGGCGGTCGGGTGTCGGGGCGGCGCGCGGGTGCGGCCTGACGGCGCGTCGCGCGGCGGGGGGCGTGAGGGTTGGAGAAGATCAGAATCCTGTACGCTGAAGACTACGACCTGATCCTGTTCACGGCGAGGCAACTGCTGGAGGCAGAGGGCTGGGAGGTCGAGGTCTGCCGCGACGGCGTGGGCGCGCTGAAAAAGTTGGAGGGCGGCGAACACTTCGATCTACTCGTCTTCGGGGACAGTCTCGGCGGCGTCGGCGGCGCGGAGTTGATCGCGTGCGCGCGCGGGAACGTGCGGCTGCGCGCCACGCCGATCATACTGTTCACGGCCGGGCACGCGAACGGCGACCCGGCTTCGCGCGAGACCGACGCGCGCCTAAGCAAGCCCGGCGGCTTGAAGGAGCTAGTCCCGACCTGCCGCCGGCTGCTGCCGCACGCCGTGCCGCAAACGGGCATCGACAGCCGCGAGCCGAGCAGCGTGGCCGGCTGAATACCGAACTTATCGGGCCGCGTTCCGCTCCGTCCGTTCTTAAGTTTATCCGTTTCTAATCGGGGGCGTTTTACTCACGACATAAAGGCCGCGCTCCTCCGCAAGGCCCGCGTCCGCACTCAGGGCGCGGGCCGATTTTTTTCGCGCCCGCCGGCGACGATCAGAGCCGGCGTCGAACCGACGGAAAGCTTTCGTCAGGAGCGCGGGGCCACGGCGGTAGGCCCGTGACTTGCACCGCGTGCGGCGCGCGCGCGGAGAGTTGTGCTAGGATTGGCGGAAAATGGACGCAACGCAGCCAACCAAAGAGCAGCGCCGCGCGCGAGTGTTGGACGGCTCGCGCGTGGCCGACGAGATCAAGCGCGAGGTCGCGGCCGAGGTCGCGGTGTTGGCGCGCGGGCGCGGCGTTGTGCCGTGCCTCGTCGTCGTGCGCGTCGGCGACGATCCGGCGTCCGAGGTTTACGTGCGGAGCAAGGTGAAGACTTCGGAGCAGTTGGGCCTGCGCTCCGAGCACCGCGCGCTGCCGGCCGAGACGAGCGAAGGGCAACTGCTCGACGAGATCGCTGAGTTGAACGAACGCGAGGACGTTGACGGCGTGCTCGTGCAACTGCCGCTGCCGCCGGCCGTGGACGAGGCGCGCGTCATCGAGGCCGTCGATCCGGGGAAGGACGTTGACGGGTTTCATCCGATAAACGTCGGGCGGCTGGCGGCCGGGCGGCCCTCGTTCGTCCCGTGCACGCCGGCCGGGATTCTGGAACTGCTGCGGCGCGAGGGCGTGGAGTTGCGCGGCGCGACGGCCTGCGTCGTCGGCCGCAGCCACATCGTCGGCCGCCCCGTCGCACAACTGCTCTTGCAGCAGGACGCGACCGTGACCGTCTGCCACTCGCGCACGCGCGATCTGGCCGAGCACACGCGGCGCGCGGACGTGCTCGTCGTCGCGGCGGGCCGCGCCGGCCTCGTGCGCGGCGAGCACATCAAGCCGGGCGCGGTCGTCGTCGACGTGGGGATGAATCGCCTGACCGACGAGGCGGAGGCGCGCGAGTTTTTCGGCGAGCAGGCGGACGAGCGCGTCGAGACGATCCGGCGGCGCGGCTACACTCTGATCGGAGACGTTCACCCGGCGGAGGCCGCGCGCGTGGCGGGGCGACTCACGCCCGTGCCCGGCGGCGTCGGGCCGATGACGATCGCCATGCTCCT
>DATCVD010000154.1:0-4318 GCA_036567125.1 Pyrinomonadaceae bacterium
GCCGTCGCGCGGCGCACGCCCGGCGCGCGCGAGTTGGCGGCGCGCGGGCGTGCGCGCTGAGTCAGGCAATTGGTCGCGGGCTACTTGCCGACGGCGACGATGCGCGCGATCAGTTTCGGGTCGTCGGGGATTAAGCCTGACTTGGCGAGGCGCGGCGTGAGTGTCCGCCAGTTGGGGTCGGCGGCGAAGACGCGGCGGAAGAGGGGGAGCGCCTCGTCCGTGCGGTTCATGTTGACGAGCGCGACGGCGTGCCAGTAGATCATCTCAAGGTTGTCGGGCACTAACTTTTCGGCCGCGCCGTACTCCCTGAGCGCCGCCTCGTTGTCCTTGCGCTCGACGGCGAGGTCGCCCGCGTTCATGTGGTTGTAGGCGCGCTGCAACTGGACGAGCCGGCGCAATTCCGCGAGCGGCGCGGGGTGGTCGTCAACCCGCAGGTCGAAGACGCGGTCGGCCCACGCGCGCCCCGTCGGCTTGCCCGAGACGACGACGAGCGCGGCCGACTGCTTGCCGCGGATGTCGCCGCCCGCCGCCTCGGCCGCTTCGAGCGCGGCGAGCATCCGGGCGGCCAGATCGCCCTCCGCCTTCTCGAACGCCTGCGCCATCGCGGGCCACACCTTGTCGCTTAGCATCAGGTTGGCCTGCACCGAGTAATCCTTTCCGACGTGGTGGCCCGCGGCCTCGATGCACTTCGCGCCCGTGTGCGCGAAGACGCGGCCGGCCGCGTCGATCATCGCCACCTGCCGCACGTCGCGCCCCTCGTCGCCCGCGACCAGAGACTCCAGGGAGTCGGGCGCGCTGCGGCCCGCGCGCATGAGATCAAGCCCCAGCTTGCCGTAACTCGGATCGACGAACGACTGCGTGGCGACCGCGCCCACCCCCGCCTCGGCCCACGCCACCACCGTCCCGACCGAGAACCAGTGCGACTGCACGGCCACGCCCAGCTCGCCCGTCCGCGCGTCGCGCGCGACGATTGAGTAGGTGTGGACGGGCCGCAGCGGCGACGCTTCGCCCGCGCGCGCCCGCGCCCTTTCAGACTCGCCCGCCGCCGCCGGCTTCGCGCCCTGCTGCGCGGCGGCTTTCGACGGAGACAACGCGAGGCCCGCGACGACCAGCGCGGCCGCGACTGCTTTGAGCGATCTTTTCATCATCGTTTCTTCCGCCTCCGTCTGCGTCGTTCCGCAGAAGTCTTAATCCAGAAACTCCCGGTGCCACAGTTCGAGCGTCAGCAGTTGGAAGACTTGCAGGTTGAAGTCCTCGCGGCCCGACTGGTTCGCCTCGACGACGCGGCGCACCTCGGCGGGGCGGAACAGGCCGCGCCGCCTGACCGACTCGTCCGACAGCAGATCATCGATCAGGGGCTTCAAAGCGCCGCGCAGCCACGAGCGGACGGGCGCGCCGAAGCCGGCCTTCCTGCGCCAGACCACCTCGCGCGGCAGCAGCCTCTCGGCCGCCCGCTTCAGGACGTACTTCCGCCTCAGACCTTTCAGCTTCAGCCGGGGCGGCATCCGCGCGGCCAACTCGACCAGCTCGACGTTGAGGAACGGGACGCGCACTTCGAGCGTCGCCGCCATCGAGGTCTTGTCCGTGTAGTCGAGGTTGAGGCACGGCAGGAACGTCTTGAGATCGACGTAGAGCAGGCGGTTGAGCGGGGCGGCCGAGGCGGCGCGCGCGAAGTAGTCGCGGTGGTAGCGGTAAGGATCGACGCCGCGCGTCGCGTCGCGCATCGCGTCGGAGTAGAGCGAGTGTTTCTGATCGTCCGTGAAGTAAGTGCCGTAGCCGAGGTAGCGTTCCTCGAAGTCGAGCGCGGCGCTGCGGGCGAATTTTTTGGTGTTGCGCAGGGGGGCGGTGAGCGCGCCGGCCGCCCCGCCGGGCAGCGCGTGGGCGAGGGTGCTCATCACGGGGCGGCGCACCATGCGCGGCACGGGGTCGAGCCAGCCGGCGAGCTGCATCGCGAGCTGGCGCGGGTAGCCGGCGAAGACCTCGTCGCCGCCCATCCCTGAGAGCATGACGGTCAGCGTCTCGCGCGCGTGGCGGGAGACGAGGTAGCTGCTGAACGCCATGTCGATGAGCGGCATCTCGACGTGGCGGACGAGCAGCGGCAGCAGCTCCGCCACGTCGGGCTTTAAGGTGATCTCGTGGTAGTCGGTGTCGAGCAGGCGCGCGACCGCGCGCGACCAGCGCGTGTCGTCGGGGATGATGTCGTAGCGCAGGTCTTCGGCCGTGATGCCGACGGTGTAAGTCGAAATCCGGCGACCCTGCCGGTGGCGGTTCATCAGCGCGACGATGGAAGAGGAATCGACGCCGCCGGAGAGGAACGCGCCGAGCGGCACGTCCGCGACCATCTCCATCCGCACGACGCGATCCAAAGTTTCGAGCACGCGCTCGCGCCACCAGTCCTCGTCGCGGCCCCCCTCGACCTCGTCGAAGGACACGTCCCACCACTCGCGCAACGTGGCGCGACCGTCGCGGTAAGTTAGGACGTGCGCGGGCGGCAGCTTCCACACGCCGCGGAAGAGCGTGTGCGGGTCGGGCGTCCAGAGGAAAGTTAACTGCTGGTGCAGCCCTTCCGGGTCGAGCGCGCGCTCCACGAGGCCCGACGCGAGGACGGCTTTGATCTCGGAGCCGAAGACGAACGAGTCGCCGCCGTCGGCCGCGCCGCCCGCGGTCGCGTAGTAGAGCGGCTTGATGCCGAGCCGGTCGCGCGCGAGCGTGAGCGTCTGCCCGTGCTCGTCCCAGACGGCGAAGGCGAACATGCCGTTCAGGCGCGCGAGGCACCCGTCGCCCCACTCGGCGAAGGCCGCGAGCAGCACTTCCGTGTCCGTCTCCGTGCGAAACTCGCGGCCGCGCGCTTCGAGTTCGGCGCGCAGGTCGAGGTAGTTGTAGATTTCGCCGTTGAAGGTGAGCGAGTAGCGGCCGTCCGGCGAGAGCATCGGCTGGTGGCCGGCCGCCGAGGTGTCGATGATCGAGAGGCGGCGGTGGCCGAGCGCGCAGCCGCGGCCGTCGCGGAGCGGGCGCGAGAGCCAGCGGCCCTCGTCGTCGCGGCCGCGGTGCGCGATTGATCGGAGCATCGCGGGCAGACGGCGCTCAGGGTCTCGGCTGACCAATCCGGCGATGCCGCACATGCCGTGAAGTATCCGCCACGAGGCGGCACGAGGGCAAACAGCTGTTAGCGGTTAGCTGTTAGCCGGAACAGAACAGCTTTCATCTTTCGTCTCGTCGTCTGCTTCGGTCTTCGGTTTTGCTAACAGCTAACAGCTAATCGCTAACAGCTAATATATAATCCCGGCCGATGACGGAAGGACGCGACCGATCCGCCGCGGGCGGCGAGCGCGCGGCGCACGCGCGGCGAAGGCGCTCGCTCGTCGTCGCCGGCCTCGTCGTCTTCGCCGCGGCCTTCGCCGTGCGCTTCCTCGCGTTGCAGGACGCACGTCTGGAGTACGGCAAGGTGCAGTGGGCCGTGACGGCCGGCTACAAGCAGGTCGCGCGGCTGCTCGCGGAAGGCGGCGTCGCTTCGTTCTTCGATAAAAGCTCGCCGCTCGCCAGCCCCGACACGCTCGGCCACCCGCCCGGCTACCCCGCCCTGTTGGCCTTCGTCTTCCGCGCCGCCGGCGAGTCGGACGCGGCGGTGCAGCTCACCCAGATCGCCTGCGACGCGCTCGCGTGCGTCCTCCTGCTCCTCATCGTCGCCGAGCTTTTCCCGACCAACTTCGCGGCGGCCGCGCTCGCCTCCGCGCTCTCGGCGCTCGCGCCGCAGTTCTCTTGGAACTCGGTGATGCTGCTGCCGGACACGCTGGCCGTGCTGCCCGTCCTCGCCGCCGTCTATTGCCTCGCGCGCGCGAGCCGGCCGCGACGAGACGCGACCGAGACGGACGCACGACCACATCGCGCGGCGACGAAAGCGGGATCGGGTGGGGCGGCGCGGCGGCGCGCCCTCGCGCTGATGTTCGCTTGCGGCGCGCTCGT
Source organism: Pyrinomonadaceae bacterium (assembly GCA_036567125.1). Classification (GTDB taxonomy): domain Bacteria; phylum Acidobacteriota; class Blastocatellia; order Pyrinomonadales; family Pyrinomonadaceae; genus JAIVGV01. The sequence continues at coordinate 3,964 of DATCVD010000154.1, forward strand.
CGGCGTCTCGTGCTGGCTGCGCGCGAACGCGATGCTGCTCGGGCCGTTCTTAGCCTTCCTCGTCGTGCCGCTGCTTTTCCCGCGCGGGGCGCGGCTGCGGCCCTCCGCCGCGCTGCTCGCGGGCGCGCTCCTCGTGGTCGGCGTCCTGACGCTGCGCAACGCCGTCGTCTTCGGCCGCTTCATCCCCGTCTCGCTCGGCGCGGGCCAGACCTTCCTCGAAGGCATTGCCGACTACGACGACGACAACCGCTTCGGAATCCCGCGCACCGACTACGGCATCACGACGCAGGAGGCCGCGGCCTCCGGCGTGGCGCACCACCGCGAGACGCTGTTCGGCCCCGACGGCGTCGAGCGC
>DATCVD010000155.1:0-3304 GCA_036567125.1 Pyrinomonadaceae bacterium
CGCCGCGCGCGCCGAGCTGCGCCGCGAGGCCGAGGCCGCGAAAACCCCGCTCGCCCTCACGCCCTGCCAGCGCGCGGAAGACTTCACGCTGCGAATCGGCGCGAGGTAACGGGTTAGAGGTCGGATGGCTTATCAGTCCGCGCGATGAAACATGAACTGTGGGAAGACGTAGGCGGTGAGGAATACTGTGAGCTTACGTTCTGCCTCGCCGGCCCGCGCGGCGACGGAGCGCGAAAGCTCCTGAGTCCGCAGGCGAAGTTAATCTGGACGGTGGAAGCAGGCAGCCACTAGGAGGCCATGACCGCCTATTACAAGTTCATGGGCTGGGGAGAATACACAACCGATCAGGAGTGGGACGTGCGGCCGTACCCTCCAGAGTGGTCTGAAGAATAGCGCGGCGACAAGCCATCACCCCGCCGCCGCCCGCCTCCTGCTTTCGCCCCGCCGCCGCGTGTGCTTAAATGTCCCCTCCCGAAATTTTCACCCGGACGGCTATGACGATGCCACACGAGAACACGCTCGACGCGGCGCGCGCCGCGCTCGTCGTCGTCGACATGCAGGAGAGCTTCCGCCTCGCCATCCCCGACTTCGTCGAGGTGTCGCGGCGCATCGCCACGGCCGTCACCGGCGCGCAACTGTTGCACGTCCCCGTCGTCGTCACCGAGCAGTACCCCAAAGGTCTCGGCCGCACGTCCGCCGAGATTCGCGCCGCGCTCGCGCCCGGGGCCGAGCCGGTTGAGAAGACGGCCTTCAGCTCCTGCGGCGCGCAGGAGTTCGTCGCCCGCCTCGAACAGACGGGCGCGAAACAGGTTCTCGTCTGCGGCATCGAGGCCCACATCTGCGTTAACCAGACCACGCACGACCTGCTCGCGCGCGGCTACCAAGTCCACCTCCTGACCGACTGCGTCACCTCCCGCAGCCCGCGCGACCGCGAGGCCGGCCTCAGTAAGATGCGGCGCTCCGGCGCGCTCCCCTCCACGGTCGAGCTGGCCCTCTTCGAGCTGCTCCGCGACGCCCGCCACGAACAGTTCAAGGCCGTGCAGAAATTGATCAAGTAAAGACCTAAATCGTGAATCGTGAACGGTCAACTCCCGTTCTTTCGATTCACGATTCACGATTCACGATTCACGCCTTTTATGGATTTGCTTTCATCACTCAACGAGCGGCAGCGCGAGGCGGTCGTGACGACCGAGGGGCCGCTGCTGATTCTGGCCGGCGCCGGCTCGGGCAAGACGCGCGTCATCGTCCACCGCATCGCTTATTTGATCAGCGAGCGCGACGTGGCCCCGTACAACATCCTCGCCGTCACCTTCACGAACAAGGCCGCGGGCGAGATGCGCGAGCGGGTCGAGCGCCTGCTCGCCGGGGAGCGGCTGCAGAGCGCGCCGCTCATCTCCACCTTCCACTCGCTGTGCGTCCGGATACTTCGCGCCAACATCGAGCGCCTGCAAGAAGGCTACACCCGCTCCTTCACCATCTATGATCAGGACGACTCGGCGCGCGTCGTCAAGGCCGCCCTCAAAGACCTCGGCTACGACAGCGAGCGCCTCGGCCCGCGCGCCGTCCAGAGCGCGATCAGCCACGCCAAGAACAGCGGCCTCGATCACGAGTCTTACGCCGCCCGCGTCGAGCACACGGACGAGCGCCGCGCGGCCATCGCCCGCGTCTTCAAGCTCTACGAGGAGCGTCTGGTCTCGAACAACGCCCTCGACTTCGACGACCTGCTCATCAAGACCGTCCGCCTGCTCCGCAAGGATCAGGAGGTGCGCCACCGCTACAACGACAAGTTCCGCTACATCCTCGTCGACGAGTATCAGGACACGAACTCCTTGCAGTTCGCGCTGATCCGCTTCCTCACCGAGAAGCAGCAGAACGTCTGCGTCGTCGGCGACGAGAGCCAGTCGATCTACCGCTGGCGCGGCGCGGACATCTCGAACATTCTGGGCTTCGAGGAGCAGTACCCGGACGCCAAAGTCATCAAGCTCGAACAGAACTACCGCTCGACGCAGACGATCCTCGACGTGGCCGACGCCGTCATCAAGCGCAACACGGAGCGGCGCGACAAGACGCTCTGGACGGCCAACCCGGCGGGCGCGCGCGTGCGCTACTATCAGGCGCTCGACGCCGACTCGGAGGCCCGGTTCGTCGCCGCCAAGATCGACGAGCACCGCCGCCAAGACCCGCAGGTGCGCGCCGCCGTCCTCTACCGCACCAACGCGCAGTCGCGCGTCTTCGAGGAGGCGATGCGGCGGGCGATGATTTCCTACAACATCGTCGGCGGCTTCTCCTTCTACGAGCGCGCCGAGGTGCGCGACGTGATCTCGTACCTGAAGCTCGCCCTGAACCCGCACGACTCGATCGCGATGATGCGCGTCGTCAACACGCCGCCGCGCGGCTTGGGCAAGCAGACGCTCGACGAGCTGGATCGCCGCGCGAAAGACTTCGGCGTCTCCCACTGGGAGGCCATCTCGATAGTGACCGATCAGCAGCAGCGGGCCGCGGGCTTCAGCCCGCGCGCGCTCAACTCGCTCCGCAACTTCCAGAAGATCGTGACCGACCTCGTCACGGTCGCGCAGAAACAGCCGGCGTCGGAAGTCGTCAAGGCCGCGATCCTCGATTCGGGCTACGCGGATTACCTGAAGGCGGAGAACTCCGAAGAAGCCGAGGGCAGGCTTGAGAACTTGCAGGAGTTGGTCAACGCCGCGGTCGATTACGACAAGGAGGAGGGCGGCGGCCTGCGCGACTTCATCGACTCGGCCGCGCTCGCCTCGGACGCCGACCAGTACCAGCGCGACGCGCCCGTCACGCTGATGACGATGCACTCGGCCAAGGGGCTTGAGTTCCCCGTCGTCTTCATCGTCGGGCTGGAGGACGGCCTGTTCCCGCACTCGCGCTCGGCCGCCGACCCGGCGGAACTCGAAGAGGAGCGCCGGCTCTGCTACGTCGCCGTCACGCGCGCCGAGCAGTTCCTCTACGTCTCGCACGCGATGAAGCGGCGCGTCTACGGCGAGGAGCTCGCGTCGGAGCCGTCGCAGTTTTTGAACGAGATGCCGCTCGAACTCCTCGAAGACGTTTCGCGCGGGGCCTCTTGGCTCTCGTTCGCGCGCAGCTCCACGCGGACGGAGAACTTGGCGGCGGCGCGGGCGCTCCGGGGCGAGGCGCGCGAGGAGCGCCGCTACGCCGGCAAGACCTACGACAGCGTGGACTCCATCGCCGAGTTCTTCCGCCAGCGCGGCCAGCAGCTCGGCTCGCGCCCGTCGCCTCAGCCCCAGCAGCCGACGATCAAGCGACGCGCCGACGCGCC
>DATCVD010000156.1:0-2167 GCA_036567125.1 Pyrinomonadaceae bacterium
CGACTGCGCGAGCTACTCTGAGCGCCGCCGTCGCCGCCGCCGCGCGCCCAAGCCTGAGCCTCGCCTCGCGCCGCGCGCGGCTGATTAAGTCGCGCCGAACTGGTAAAATCAGGCCCACACTCCCGTCACGGCCGCGCGCGCGCGCGAGTTGAACACTCGACGGGCGGAGCGCCGCGAAAATCAACGACAAGGGGTCTCGGTACGTTATGGCGAAAGCACCGGCGACCGTGTACGTCTGCCAGAGTTGCGGCGGCCAGTCGCGCAAGTGGCTGGGGAAATGCCCGGAGTGCGGCGAGTGGAACACGCTCGCGGAGGAGCGCGTGCGCGCGGCCGCGAAGGGCGAGGCGGGCGGGCGCGGCGCGCGCTTGAGCTTCCGCGACGCCGCGAAGCCCGTCGCCTTCGCCGAGATCGAGTCGCAGGACGACGCGCGCGTGCCTTCGGGCGTCACGGAGTTCGACCGCGTGCTCGGCGGCGGCATCGTGCCCGGCAGCCTCGTGCTCATCGGCGGCGATCCGGGCATCGGTAAATCGACGCTGCTGCTCGAAGTCGCCGCCAAGCTGAGCGCGCAGGGGCAGCGCGTGCTCTACGTGTCGGGCGAGGAGTCGGAGCGGCAGATCAAGATGCGCGGCGAGCGGCTGGGCGTCGAGGCCGAGAACCTGTACCTGCTGCCGGAGACGAATCTGGAAGCGATCCTCGACGAGATCGAGCGCGGCGAGCCGGGCGCGGTGATCGTCGATTCGGTGCAGACGGTCTTCTCGTCGAAGATCGAGAGCGCGCCGGGTTCGGTGTCGCAGGTGAGGGAAGTCGCGGGCCAGTTCATGCTGCTGGCGAAGGGGCGCAACCTCCCCGTCTTCCTCATCGGCCACGTGACGAAGGACGGCGCGATTGCCGGGCCGAAGGCGCTGGAGCACATCGTCGACACGGTGCTCTACTTCGAGGGCGAGCGCCACCACAACCACCGCATCATCCGCGCGACGAAGAACCGCTTCGGCGCGGCCAACGAGCTGGGCGTCTTCGAGATGACGGGCGCGGGGCTGGTGGCCGTGCCGAACCCTTCGGAGATGTTTCTGAAGGAGCGGCCCGAAAACGCGGCCGGCTCGGCCGTGATGGTCTGCATGGAGGGGACGCGGCCCGTGCTGGTCGAGGCGCAGGCGCTCGTCTCAGGCTCGCAGTTCAACTACCCCCTGCGGAAGGCGCAGGGGTTCGCCGAAGGGAGGCTGGCGCTCCTGATCGCCGTGCTTGAGAAGCGCGTCAACGGCTACCACCTGAAGACGGAAGACGTGTTCATCAACGTCGCGGGCGGGCTTGAGATCGACGAGCCGGCGGCCGATCTCGGCGTCGTCTCGGCCATCGCGTCGGGCTTCAAGAACAAGACGATTGATCCGCACACGGCCGTCTTCGGCGAGGTGGGGCTGGCGGGCGAGGTGCGCGGCGCGACGCAGGCGCAGGCGCGCGCGCGCGAGGCGCAGGCGCTGGGCTTCAAGAAGCTGATCCTGCCGGCGTCGAACGCGGGAGGGCTGCAACGACTGCTGGGCCTGCGCGTCGTCGGCGTGCGCACGGTCGCGGAGGCGCTGGAAGAGTTGTTCTCGGGCGAGCCGGTCAAGACGGCCAGATGAGAACGACTCGCGGGGCCGCCGGAGTCGCCTGAAGGTCAGTTCGCGGGCCGCGGCTTCGCGTCCACCTGCGTGGCGTTCGGCACGACGGGCGCGAAAATCTTGCCGGCCGGGACGACGGCGCTCTTGCCGCGCTTGAAGCCCCAGAGCAGGCCGACCGGCGCGGCGAGCGGGAGCATCACGCCGGTGAGCACGGCGGCCGTCGCCACCGTGCCGCCCTTGCTGTGCCCCTTCGTCCTCTCGGCGAAGCTGAGCGGAATCCGCTGCCCGTCCACGGCGACGACCGACTCCATCTGCCACGCGAGCCGGCCGGCGCGGCCGAAAGAGCGCCCGCGCTTCGCGGTGACGATGCGGCCCGTGGCGTGCGCGCCGGCCTCGATCAGGGTCAGGCCGCCGACCTCGACCGCCTTCGTCACGCGGAAGCTGATCGCATCGCCCGCGCGCACCTCCGCCGAGTTGACGGCGTGCGCGACCGCGACCTCGACCGGCGTGCCGGCCGGGAGCGTGACGCGGACTGTCTTGGCCGCGTTCGCGGCTTCCGTCCGCGGCGGGTG
>DATCVD010000157.1:0-2127 GCA_036567125.1 Pyrinomonadaceae bacterium
GTCGCCGCGCGCCAGTCCTTGCGGCAGCGGATGACGAGCCGCGCGCCGACGGGCAGCGCGGCGAGCGTCGCCGCGGCCGGCACGTCATTTTCAGTCGGCGCGATTAGCGCGGCGTTTGAAGTCGCGGCCGGTTCGTGTCGCGTGAGTCTGTTGTCAGTCGGTGACGACAAGAGTTCGCCTTCGCGCCGAGACGCCGAAAGGCCGCCGGGGGCGGGAAGCGTGGCGGCTTCCGCTGTCTCCGGCGGCCTCTCGAAGTCGGTGCTCACTGTCGGCGTTAGACTTCGAGCGGATCCTCGAACGGCAGGTCGGGCTGCGCCGGGCGCGACCGGCTGACGGCGTAGGCGCGCAGGGCCAGCGAGACGATGACGAAGCCGACGGCCGCCCACAGGAGCGCCCAGATGATTGCCGGCACGCCCGTCGCCGCCGCCATGTTGGCCGCGTCCGTCATCTCGCTGGAGAAGACCGACATGAAGGCCAGCGACTTGAGATCGAAGACGGCGTTTAAGACGCACTGCACGGCGAGGAAGCCGACGAGGAAGTTGGCCGCGCGCAAGGGCAGGTACTTCGCGGCGGCGAGTAAGCCCGCCGTGAGCGTCGCGCCCGCTATCACCGTGAACGGCTGGAGGGAGAAGTTCGTCAGCGGCGCGACGAACCCGAAGACGACGGTCAGCGCGGCGATCACGAGCGCCGAGCCGGCGAGCAGCACGCGCGCCTTGAAGCGGTGGCGGATCATCCACAGCAGCAGCGCGCCGAACGAGATCGCGCCCAAGTAGCCGGCGCTCGAAATCAGGAAGCGCGAGAAGAAGCCGCCCGGCGCGACCAGCGTCTCGGTCAGCCCGCTCGTGTCGACCGACACGCTGAGCGATTGAACCGAGTTGCCGGTCAGCACGGCGGCGAGCGCGTGGCCCCCCTCGTGGATGAAGGTGACGAAGAGGCGGAACGGGTAGGCGAGCACGCTCGCGTAGGGGATGAACCACAGCGCGAGGGTGATCGCGGTGGCGATGAGCAGCGTGCGCGCCTGCGGCCGCGCGTCTCTGGCGATCTGGAATTTCATGGTCTTTTCGGAAACCTCTCCGCTCGTCGAAAACTTTCGGCCCGCGCCCGTATTCTACGACGGCCGGGCGTGAAAGGTTAAACGCCCGCGGGCGCGGCTCGGTTCGGCGATTGTTTGGCCGCGTGACGCGCGCCGCCGCCTTAACGCAGCGCGGCCGTGCTCCTCTCGGTCGGCAGGGGTAACAGGGAATCGGGCGGCGGCATCCTTTCGGTGCGGAACATCTCCGCGACCCGGTAGCCGGCCGGGGCCTTCCCCTTCATCGTCAGCCGGTAGTTGAACTGCTCGCCGCCGCCCGCGCCCCGCATCCAGACGAACACGGCGTCCGCGTTGGGGATCGGCTGGTAGCCGGTGGCGACGACCTCTTTCGGGAAGCCCTTCGGGTGCATCCGCGCGATCACGTTGATGTACTGATCGAGCGAGATGTACTGCCGCGCCTCCTCCGACAGCAGGCCGTACGCTTTGGGCTGATCGAGATCGATGAAGGCCTCTCTGGCGAAGACGACCGCGCCGACGGCCGCCCGGTCGGGATCGTGGTTGGAGAGCTTGAAGTTGGGCACGAACGGGACGTTGCAGCCGCACCACGGCAGCAGCGCCGCCCCGAAGATCAACGCCCGCGAAAACTTGTTCATCGCCCCCCGCCCGCGGCCGACTCCGCCCGCGCCGGGGCGTCAGCCGCGCCGGTAGTCGCCCGCCTTGCCGCCCGCCTTCAGCTCCAAGCGCACGTCCGTGATCGTCATCGCCTTATCGACCGCCTTGCACATGTCGTAGATGGTGAGCGCGGCGACGGAGACGGCGGTCAGCGCCTCCATCTCCACACCCGTCTGCGCGCGCGTGGAGACCTCGGCTTCGAGCCGGACGCCCCAGTCTTCCACGCCCGCGCGCACATCGGCGTGCGTCAGCGCGAGCGTGTGGCAGAGCGGGATGAGTTCGGCCGTGCGCTTGGCGGCCATGATGCCGGCGACCCTGGCCACTCCCAGCGCGTCGCCCTTGGGGACCCCCTCGCCGCGTAGCAGCCCCACCACCTCGGGGCTGACGAGCACGCGACCGGTCGCCACCGCCTCGCGGGCCGTCAC
>DATCVD010000158.1:0-4321 GCA_036567125.1 Pyrinomonadaceae bacterium
CACGCGCGCCTCGCGCGCGGCCTTCGCGCGCGGGCCGACCGCGGCCTTGACTTCGAGCTGGCCGGCCGCCTCGTCGAAGAGCAGGAGCGACGCGCGCTCGGAGGCGAGCAGCTCGGTCGAGTGGCGCAGGATCGTGGCGTAAGCCTCCTCCGGGTCTGCCGAGTTGATCTGCTCGGCCAGCGCCTGCAAGTGGTAGGCGACGCGCATCCGCCGCTCCAGCTCGCCCCGCACCATCAGCAGTTCGAGGGGGACGGCCGTGCGGCGGCAGTACTCGCGCAGGGAGCGGCGCGCCTCGTCGCAGAGCGCGGTGTCGGCGACGACGAGCGCGCCCTTGATCTCGCCGGCCGAGACGAGGGGGAAGATTTCGTCGTCACCATTCTTCTGCACGAGGGGCTGCGCGGCCGCGTCTGCGGCCGACTTGGCCGCGGCCGACGAACGCTTCCTGCCCTGCTCCTTCAAAGCCAACTGCGGCGCGACGGTCTTGAAGCGGCCCGTGGCGCTGAGCGTCAGGAAGTGGCCGTCGCGGCGCAGCAGCAGCGCGGCGGAGACGAGCTTGTGCGCGGCCGTCAACTCTTCGAGCACCCGTCGGCACGCGTCCTCGACGGTCATGCCCGGCGGGAAGTACTCGACGGCGTACGCTTCCGCCGCCGACTCGACGCGCACGACCAAAGCGGTCTCCGTCGCGGCGGCCGTCGGAGCCGCCTCGCGCCCCGCCGCGGCCGGCGTTTCGATCCGCTTGAGCGCGGACGAGACATCGGTGAACGACTCCGCGACGCGCGCGGCGAGGCGGTCGATCTCTTCGGGCGAGCTAAAGTGGACGTTGTTGAAGAGGTCGGGCGAGAGCAAGTCGCGCAGATCGCCCGCGCGGAAGCGTTCGACGAGTTCGCGGTAGTCCGAGGACGTGAGGAAGGCGCGGCCGCCGATGACTGAGAAGTCGGGATCGTTCCCCGCCCCGACGGTCATCGTGAAGCAGTGGAGGCCGGCGTGGCAGCGGTAGTCGGTGCGCTCGCCGGCGGCGCGCGTGCGGCGGTAGGCTTCGCCGCAGTAGGGGTCGCAGAGGTGGCGGTGCGCGGGCGACGATTGCAGGGCGTGGCAGATCGAGTTGTTGTTCGAGACGGAGAGTTGCGGCGGCTGCGGCCCGTCGACTAGGAGCAGGGCGAGGCCCGACTCGTCAGACAGCACGGCCTGCGCCTGCTCCCAAGCGGGAGACAGGCCATGCTCCTCTCTGCGCGCGGCCGTGCGCTCTGGGGGTGCTGCCTTGTCCATCCGGGTCTAACGGGCCGGGGCTGACGGCGGAAATTCTAAACGGTGCGGCGGGCGGGAGGCCAATGGCGGATTCGGTGGTCGGCCCCCTTGCGGGGCCTGTTTGGCGCAACCCGTGCGGCGGTCGTCCTGTCAGGAACCGCCACAACCGCAGTATAAATGCCGGCCGGCGTCCGGCACAAGGGTTTTCTGCTGAGCAGTTTACCCTCGGCCGTCTAACGCTGCGACTCAGCGACGCCGTCCCTGTCGAGTACCACTTTGTAAACGCCGAATGCGCGTGGTTTTTCATGCTCCGGCCGCGAAAACAGGCGGCCGGGAAGCCGCGCGGGGGTTTAATTTGAGGGAGAAGCTGTGGGCGCAGGGGGGCGCTCACTCGCTACGCAGGATGATGCGCGTGTCGCTTTTCGGGGGCTGCCAGTTGGTGTCGATGCGGACGCGCTGGAGCGACGGCGCGTCGAGCGCGTTCGCGTCGAAGCCCTGCACGTAGGGCTTGACGAGCGAGTACGAGGTGGCGAAATAGACGGGCACGGCCGGCACTTCGCGGAGCGCCTGCGCTTCCGAAAGGATCGGCGGCAGGACGACCGCGGCGGCGGGAGTCGCCGCCACCTGCCCCTCGGCCGCCTGCGCCGCTTCGGGCGACGGCGACTGGGTTTCGGTCGCGCCCGCGTTGCCCTCGGTGCGCGCGTCGAAGTCGAGCCGTTCGGGGGCGAAGAGTGAGCGCATGACGGTCTCCTCGTCCGTCGTCTGCATCACGAGGCTGCGCCGCGCCACGTCGTACTCGCCGGAGCGCAGCAGCGTCTCGTACTCGGCCCAGTCCTTCAGCAGTATTTCGGTTTCGACGCCGAGCGACGCGCGCCACATCGCGGCCATCGCCTCGGCCACGCGCCGGTGCTGCTCGTTGCGGTTGACGAGCAGCCGCACGCGCGGGAAGCCGGAGCCGCCGGGGTAGCCGGCCTCGGCCAACAGGCGGCGGGCGGCGGGCGGATCGTAGGAGAGCGGCGACCGCTTCTCGCCGCCCGCTTCGTCTGAGTCGCGCGGGGGCAGGAAACTCTCGGCCGGCTCGGCCGCGCCTTCGAGCGTGTCGGCGGTCAAACGCCTCCGGTCGATTGCGCGGGCCAGCGCCTCGCGCACGCGCGCGTCGTCGAAGGGCGGGCGCGCCGCGTTGAAGTCGTAGTAGGTCAGCGCGCCGAAGGTCGAGCGGCGGAAGTCTTTGTACGAGGCGAGCAGCTTCAGGCCGAGCGGCTCGACGCGGGCGTTCGTGACCGCGTCCACGTCGCCCGCGCGGTACGCCGACAGGGCCGCCTCCGCGTCGCGCGCGCCGACGAAGCGGACGCGCTCCAGCGCGACGCCGGCCGCGTTCCAGTAGCCGCCGTCGCGCTCCAACACGACCGCGTCCGCGCTCAACTCCCGCAGGCGGAATGCGCCGTTCGAGATGATCTGTTCGGGAGACGCGAGCGCCCTCGCAACGAGAGCAGCGCCCTCGCCCTCCGCGTCTTCACTCACGGCCGAAGCGTGGACGGGACGGAAGACGGGGTGCGCCACCAACTCGGGGAAATTTTTGTCGGGCCGCCGCAGCCGCACGCGGAGCGTATGACTGTTGACCGCTTCGACAGCCAACTCCTCGACCTTTTCCTCCTCCGCCGGCTCGCCCGCCTGCGGCTCGCGCGCAGCCTCGGTTGAATCCTGCTCCCGCGCATTCTCATCGACCACGGCCGGCGGGCCGACCTGCGGGCCGACCTGCGGACTGCGCGGGTTGCCCTCTGCGTCCTCCTCGCGCTTCGGCCGCTGCTTCTGCTCGACGAGGTTCGCCAGCAGCTTCGCGTGCGGCGCGTCCTCACCCAGCCGGAGCGTGCGCCGCCAAGAGCGGACGAAGTCTTCGGCCGTCACCGCATCGCCGTTCGACCAGCGCGCGTCCGGGCGCAGGTGGAACGTCCAGACGCGATCATCCTCCGCCGACTCCCAGCGCGAGGCCACGCCCGCGACCGGCTTCAAGGTCTGCGGATCGTAGTCGGTCAGCCCCTCGAAGAGTGCGCGGACGGCGTCGGTGTCCGGCGCGGCGGCGGCGCGCGCCGGATCGAAGACGCGCGGCAGCCCGCCGTCGCTCCAGCGAAACTCCTGCGCGCGCGGGACGGCGACGCGGCCGTAGAAAACCTCGCCCTCCTCGCCCGAAAAGCAGCCGCTCCCGACCGACAGCACGGCCGACAGCAGCACGCACACCGGCGCGCGCCACCTCGCCACAAGTCGTCCCTGTCTCGATCCGCTCATCATCTTCATCGCGCCGGCCCGGCACTCAATCTCGCCGCGCCGCCGTTGCGCTCAACCATTAACGCGTAATTGAAGACCCGTCATGATTGCTGTAACCCGACGCGTCGGCCGGCGCAGAATTTGTCGCTCAGGCCGCCGCGCGCCCGCTCACAAATTTTCCTCAACCGCGCCGCTCGTGGCAAGTTCGCGCAGGCGTCCGTAAACCTCCTCGACTTGCGCGCGCGTCTCCTCGCGCGTGCCCGACGTGTCGATCAGAAAATCCGCGTGCCGCATCTTCTCCGCCTGCGGCATCTGCGCCGCGACGCGCCGCTCGGCGTCCTCGTACGACAGGCCGTCGCGCCGCATCAGCCTTTCGAGCTGAACGTCGTCGCGGCAGTGGACGACGATCAACTTGTCGAAGCGTTTGTAACTCCCCGTCTCGATCATCAGCGCGGCGTCGATGACGGCGACGCCCGAAGGGTCTTCGCGCTCGCGCTCCATGAGCCACTCGTCCTGCGCCGCGATTATCAGCGGGTGCAGGAGCGAATTCAGCAGTCGTCGCTTCTCTTCGTCGGCGAAGACGACGCGGCCCAACCGCGCGCGGTCGAGCGCGCCGTCGGCGGCGATGATTTCAGGCCCGAACGCCTCGGCAACTCTTCTGAGACCTTCGCCGCCCGGCGCGACCACCTCGCGGGCCGTCGCGTCGGCGTCGAGGACGTGACAGCCCAGCCCCGCGAGCGCGGCCGAGACGAACGACTTGCCGACTGCGATTGAGCCGGTTAGCCCGACGCGCAACACGGCCGCGCCTCACGCC
>DATCVD010000159.1:0-4605 GCA_036567125.1 Pyrinomonadaceae bacterium
CGCTGCGCCGCACCACCTGCGGCGCGAGCAGCACGTGCCGGCCCAGCGTGATCGCGCCGAAGCCGGCCCGCCCCATCAGCCCCGCAACCGTCCGCCCCGCGTGAACCTTCACCGGCGGCAGCCGAAAGTCTTCCTCGCCCAGAAACTCGCGGAAAAACTCTTCCAACTCCGCGCGCGCTGAGGCCGACAGCTTCATCAGACCGTGAATCGTGAATCGTAAATCGTGAATCGTAAATCGTGAATGGTAAGGAGGCCGCCGAACTTGAACCGTATGTCGCGGACAGACTCAAGCGGTTCTCATCGATTCACGATTCACGATTCACGATTCACGGCCTTTACATGTTCTTGTAGTCCGGGCCGCCGCCGCCCTCCGGCGTGACCCAGTTGATGATCTGGTAGGGATCCATGATGTCACAGGTCTTGCAGTGGACGCAGTTGGAGAAGTTGATCTGGAGCTTGCGCTTGCCCGCGGAAGGATCGTCAACCATCTCGTAGACGGCCGCGGGGCAGAACCTCTGACACGGGTTGCCGAACTCCTCGGCGCAGCGCGTCGAGCAGATGTCGGTGTCGAGCACGTGGAGGTGCGCGGGCTGATCCTCGTCGTGGCCGACCGCCGCGTGGTACACGTCGGTCAGCTTGTTGAAGGTGATCTTGCCGTCGAAGCGGAGGCCGTTGTAGCGCTGCTCGATGCGGTCGCCGCGGTAGCCGTAGTCGGAGAGCTTGCGCATGACGGCGTGGCCCGGCTCGGTGCTCGCGCGGTCGGAGAAGCCCCACGAGCGGCCGCCCGTGATGAACTGGAAGCCGGCGTTGGCGAGGCCGAGCCAGCGGCCGCGGTTGAACGCGGCGTGGAAGTTCCTGACCTTCCGCAGCTCCGGCGTGATCCAGCTCGACGCGACTAGCTGCTCGTAGCGTTGCAACTGGCGCGCCGAGTAGTCGCCCGCGACGAGCGCCTCGTAGATCGTCTCGGCGGCGAGCATCCCGCTCTTGATCGCGGTGTGGATGCCTTTGAGCCGCTGCGAGTTGAGGAAGCCGGCGCAGTCGCCGACGAGCAGGACGCCGTCGGCGTAGAGTTGGGGCATCGCGTGGTAACCGCCGGCCGCGATGGTCTTCGCGCCGTAGCGGATCATCCGGCCGCCTTCGAGCAGGCGCGAGACGAACGGGTGCTGCTTGAAGAGTTGGAACTCGGCGTGCGGGTCGAGCAGCGGGTCGCGGTAGTCGAGGCCGGTCACGTAGCCGATGTTGAGGACGCGGTTCTGCATCCCGTAAATCCAGCCGCCGCCGTAGGTCTTCGCGTCCGAGGGGTAGCCGAGCGTGTGCGTCACGCGGCCCGCCGGGTAGCGATCATCGGGCAGCTCCCACAGCTCCTTGACGCCGATGCTGTAGACCTGCGGCTCGCGCCCCTCGTTGAGATTCAGGCGCTGCGAGAGCTGCTTGGTGAGCGAGCCGCGCGGGCCTTCGCCGAGCACCGTCACCTTCGCCAGCAGATCGACGCCCGGCTCGAAGTTCGCCTTCGGCCGCCCCTCCCTGTTGATGCCCTTGTCGCCCGTGCGGACGCCGACGACGCGGTCGTGCTCGTCGTACAACATCTCCGCGCCCGGGAATTCGGGGAAGACGTTGACGCCCGCCTCCTCGCACTTCTCGCCGAGCCACGCGGTCAGCTTGTTGAGCGAGACGATGTAGTAGCCGTGGTTCTTGAGCGGCGGCGGCGTGATCGGCGACTTGATGCTGCGAGTCTTCGTCAAATAAAGAAATTCGTCTTCGGTCACCGGCGACTCGACGGGCGCGCCCTGTTCGAGGAAGTCGGGCATCAACTCGCGCAGCCCCTTCGGATCCATCACCGCGCCCGACAGGATGTGCGAGCCGACGGCCGCGCCCTTCTCGATGACCGCGATCTGAACCTCGCCGAGCGGCCGGCCCTCACGCCTCCCCGCCGCGACTTCCTCGTCGTGTTGCGCCACGAGCCGCGCGAGGTGCAGCGCGCCGCTCAGGTTCGCCGGCCCTGCGCCGACGAACACCACGTCCATCTCCAGACTCTCTCGCTCCATCCCGCCCCCCCCGCAGTTCTTCCGCGGCCGCGTCGCGTCTAACCGCGGCCGCCCGCGCCCAGTTTAGTCAGACGAAAATGAATGGTCATTCAGTCGCCGTAGTATAACAAACGGACGCCCCACTTCCGAAGCCGGCCCGCCTCCTATGAAACTCCCCGGCGCGCGCGTACAATTCCGGCCAAACGCGAACGGCGAAAGGACGTGCGAGATGGGGGAGACGCGCAAGCACACGAACCGTCTGATCGACGAGACAAGCCCGTACCTGCAACAGCACGCGCACAACCCGGTGGACTGGTACCCGTGGGGCGAGGAGGCGTTGGAGCGGGCGCGGCGCGAGGACAAGCCGATCCTCCTGAGCATCGGCTACTCGGCCTGCCACTGGTGCCACGTGATGGAGCGCGAGTCGTTCGAGAACGAGCAGATCGCGCGGCTGATGAACGAGAACTTCGTCAACATCAAGGTCGACCGCGAGGAGCGGCCCGACATCGATCAGACCTACATGAACGCCGTGCAGATGATGCTCGGCCACGGCGGCTGGCCGCTCACGGTCTTCCTCACGCCCCGGCTCATCCCCTTCTACGGCGGAACCTACTTCCCGCCCGCCGACCGCCACAACCTCCCCGGCTTCCCGCGCGTCCTCGAAGGCGTCGCCGCGGCCTACCGCTCGAAGCCCGACGAGGTCGAGCAGACGGCGTCCGACGTGCTCGGCGCTTTGCGCGGCATGGGCGCGGCCGGCGAGTCGGACTCGCCGATAGACGCCGAGCTGCTCGACGCGGCCCTCCGCGGCCTCGCGCGCGGCTACGACCCGCGCCACGGCGGCTTCGGCAACGCGCCGAAGTTCCCGGCCGCGATGAACCTCGAATTTTTATTGCGCGCGCACAAGCGCACCGGCGACGCCGACGCGCTGCGGGTGGTCAAGCACACCTGCCGCAAGATGGCCGAGGGCGGGATGTACGATCAGCTCGGCGGCGGCTTCCACCGCTACTCGGTTGACGCGCGCTGGCTCGTCCCGCACTTCGAGAAGATGCTCTACGACAACGCGCTGCTCTCGCGCCTCTACCTCCACGCCTATCAGGCGACGGGCGACGACTTTTACCGCCGCGTCGCCGAGGAGACGTTCGACTACGTCGTCCGCGAGATGACGGACGCCGAAGGCGGCTTCTATTCGACGCAGGACGCGGATTCGGAGGGCGTCGAAGGAAAGTTCTTCGTCTGGACGGTCACCGAAATCGAGGAGCTGCTCGGCCGCGAGGGCGCGCGCGTCTTCAACGCCTACTACGACGTGACCGGGGGGGGCAATTTCGAGGGGCGGAACATCCTCAACGTCCCGCGCGCGGCCGAAGACGTGGCGAAGGAGTTGGACATCGGCGTCGAGGAGTTGCGCGCGGCGGTGGGGAGAGGAAGGCGCGTGCTGTTCGACGCGCGCGAGGGGCGCGTCAAGCCGGGCCGCGACGAGAAGGTCATCTCGGGCTGGAACGGGATGATGCTTGAGAGCTTCGCCCTCGCCGCCGCCGTGCTCGACAGGGACGACTACCGAAAAGTCGCGGAGCGCAACGCGGACTTCCTGCTGACGAAGCTGCGCGGCGAGCGGGGGCTGCTCCTGCACGTTTACAAGGACGGCCGCGCGAAACACGTCGCCTTTCAGGACGACTACGCCTGCGTCGCGTCGGGGCTGCTCGCGCTCTACGAGACGACGGGCGAGGTGCGCTGGTTGCGCGAGTCGGTCGCGCTCACCGATTTGATGATCGACGAGTTCTGGGACGAGGAGGGGGGCGGCTTCTTCTACGTCGGCCGCAGCGGCGAGCAGTTGATCGTCCGCAACAAAGACTTCTTCGACAACGCGACGCCGTCGGGCAACTCGGTCGCGGCCGGCCTGATGCTGCGCCTCGCCGTGCTCACCGAGAACGAGAACCACCGCCGCCGCGCGGTCACGATCTTCCGCCTGCTGCGCGACACCGCCGCGCGCCACCCGTCGGGGTTCGGCTGCCTGCTCTCCGCGCTCGACTTCCACCTCTCGACGCCGAAGGAGATCGTCATCGTCGCCCCGCCCGAAAGCAACGGGCCCGAGGAGCTGAAGCGCGAGGTGTGGCGACACTACCTGCCGAACAAGGTCGTCGCGCTCTCGACCGGCCCCGACGACGACGGCCGGCACTACGTCCCGCTCCTGCGCGACCGCGCCGCCGTCGGCGACCGCGCCACGGCCTACGTCTGCGAACACTACGCCTGCAAGTGGCCCGTCACGCTCGCCGCGGAGCTGGCGAAGCAACTGCTCGATTAGCCCTCATCCTTGCGAAGTCGCTTCGCCGAGCGCCTTCAACAAGTCTTCGCCGAAGCGTTCGATCTTGGACTCGCCGAGGCCGTAGACGTTGCGTAGCTGCTCGACCGTTTCGGGCCGCTCGCGCGCGAGGCATTCGAGCGTCCGGTCGGGGCAGATCATGTAGGCCGGGACGCGCTGCGAGAACGCGCGCTCAAGCCTCCACTTCTTCAAAGCCGTGACCGTCTTTTTCTGCTCCGGCGTGAGCGGCGGGCCGGGCTGCGGCGCGGGCCTGCGCTGCCGGCG
>DATCVD010000160.1:0-4299 GCA_036567125.1 Pyrinomonadaceae bacterium
GCGCGCGGCGCAGCCCGGGGTAGGCGACGACGCCGCCGGGCGTCCTCACCGGTTTAACGTTCGTCTCGCGCCAGCCGCCGGCCGCGTCGTCCCGCGCGTCGAGCGACACCCAGAGCCGCCCGAGCGGCGACCGGCCCGTGAAGGCGTCGGTCGGGATCAGGCCGATGGGGCTGTAGAGTTCGAGCCGCTCACCGGGCAGACTGCGACGCCTGATCATCCGCCCCCCTCCAGTCCTTCCATGTCGGCCGTGCGCCGCGTGACCGGCGTGACGCTGACGGCCTCGGTCGCGTCGAGGTTGACGACGCGCACCTCGTAGGCGACCGAGAGGCGGTACGGCTTCTGCACCGAGTGCCAGACGCGCGTTCGATCCTCCAGACTGAGCGGCGAGAGGGTCACCTTCAACATCTCATCCGTGTTCTGCAACACGCCCTGAAGATCGATCCCGCTGAAGACGGGCTTGTCGTAGAGCGCCTGCAACGTGCGGCCGAGAATTTTCTGCTGGGTCGGCTGATCGCCGCCCCACGGCGTCAACAGGTAGCGCAGCAGCAGCGCCATCGGCGGCTTCCTGATCTTGAAATCCGGCGGATCGGTCTCGCGCACGCGCGCGTGGTTGCGCGCCGTGGGGTCTTCGCCGACCTCGAACAGAAAGAGGGTGAGCATCTTCGTGGACGGCGGGAGATCGACATCCAAGAACTCGACGGCCACGTCCGAGAGCGACAGGTCGGGATCGCCCGCCGAGGTGACGCTCGACTCCATAGCGACTTTGAGCGTCGCCCTCAGGGTGGCGGACACGTCCGCGATGACTTCGTAGTTAGCCACGTAGCTTAAGCCTCGCCGGCGCCGCTCTCCCGGCTCTCCAAAGAACAAGGAACCGCGCCGGCGCGAACGGCTAAGAGCACTTCGCGTGCCGGCCGGGCGGCGGCCACGGGTTGCGCGGTTTTCGGGGAATTGCGCGGCGGGCGTGAGGTCTGACGGCCGAGGGGTGGAGTTTTTGTTCCGCGCGGGAGGCTTCGCCGCGACGCGCGCGCGCGCCGCCGCGCCGGGCGTTCCCCCGGCCAAACGCTTTCGGCTCAGGGGCTTCTTCCCGCCGCCGGCGCGTGGACATTTTCATCCACCGGCGAGGGCGCGCGGCCCTCTCGATCCTGCCGGGCGGATCGCGCGGCCGCGCCGAGGTGGCCTTCGGGTGGAGCGGAGGGAACGTGCGGATATCGACGAGAACTTGCGGCGACGCCGGCGCGCGGGAAGTTCCGCTTGCCGCCGCCGCGCGTCGAAGCTCAGTAACTCTGCCCGCCCGCCCCCGCGTCGGGCGGCGGGTCGCGCGCGTCGCGTCGGTCGAGCGCGGCGGCGATCAGTTGCAGAAGCTCGGAGGGCAGGAAGGGCTTGGCGATGACGCCGACCACGCCGAGGTCGTGCGCGCGCGCGTGGATTTCGGGCGTGCCGTGAGAGGTGATGAGGATGGCCGCGCCGCCGAGGCCGCCCGCGCGGAAGGCGCCGAGCACTTCGAGGCCGTCCATGTCGGGCAGCCGCAGGTCGGTGACGGTGACGCTGAACGCGGCGCTGCGGGCCGCGGCGATGCCGTCGCGCCCGTTGGCCGCGACGACGACGGCGAAGCCCTCGTCTTCGAGGATCACGCGCAGCGCGTCGGCCACACTCGGCTCGTCGTCAATGACGAGCACACGATCTATTTCGCCCGCGGTTCCGCCGGCGCGCACCACACGCATAAAGTCCCCCACGCTCGTCCCGAACAGACGGTTTCCTTCTGCCACGCCTTCGACACGTTTGTCGGGAACGAACCGCCGCGTGGAGTCGCAACCGCGGGGAACGGCAAACACCGTTCCGCAGAGTTTGGAGAGCTTTGGCGGGCAAAGGGATGCCCGGCGGCGCGCGCGTGTTCCGGCCTGAATCAGGCGGGAACGCGCGGTGCATCAGCGCAAAACAAACGCGCGCGGGCGTCGGCGGCTGTGCGTGCGGGCGGGCGGCGGGGGCGGTAAAGTCGCCCGGAGCGGCGCTCCGGGGCGAGGAACTTCGAACAGCGCGAGAGGGCGCGGACTCAGGCCGTCTCCTCTTCCGCCCCCTCTTCGTCTTTGGGCGTCTCGGCCATGAAGCCGAACTTTTTGAGCTTCCGGTAGAGCGTGGGGCGGTGGTAGTCGAGTATCTGCGCGGTCTTCTTGACGTTGCCGCCGGTGCGTTCGAGCGTCTGCGCGATGGCCTCGCGCTCGATCTCCTCCATCGTCATGTGCGGCGCGATGACGCAGCGGAAGTGGGAGGCTTCGGCCCCGTGGAGCTGCTCGGGCAGGTCTTCGGGCATGATCTGTTCGTCCTGCGAGAAGAGGACGGCGTGCTCGACGACCGACTCCAGCTCGCGCACGTTGCCGGGCCAGTCGTAGCGCGCGAGCAGCGCGTAGGCGGCCTGCGAGATGCCGCGCAGGCGCTTCTGGTACTTCTCGGCGTAGCGCAGCAGGAAGTGCTCGGCGAGCAGCATCACGTCGTCCGTCCGCTCGCGCAGGGGCGGCACCCTGACCTTGATGGTGCTGATGCGGAAGTAGAGGTCTCGGCGCAGCGCGCCCTCCTGAATCATCTGCGTCGTGTCGCGGTTGGTCGAGGAGACGAGGCGGAAGTCGACGGCCAATTCCTGCTCGTCGCCGAGGCGGCGCAGGCGGCGATCCTGCAAGACGCGCAGGAGCTTCGTCTGCAAGTGCGCGGGCATCTCGGCGATCTCGTCGAGGAGCAGCGTGCCGCCCGCGGCCGCCTCGATGAGTCCCCGCTTGTCGCGGTCGGCCCCCGTGAACGCGCCCTTCTTGTAGCCGAACAATTCCGACTCGATCAGCTCCGAAGGGAGGGCCGCGCAATTGATGCGGATGAAGGGGCGCTCGGAGCGCGCGCTGCGGAAGTGGAAGGCGGCGGCCACCAGCTCCTTGCCCGTGCCCGACTCGCCCTCGATCAGCACGGAGGCGTCCGACGGCGCGGCCGTGCGGATGACTTCGCGGATCTGCCTCATCCGCGGGTGGCGGCCGACGAGGCCGAGGTCGTCGCCGTCGCCCGTGAGCGTGTCCTTGAGCGCGCGGTTCTCGCTCTTGACGGCCTTGAACTGCAAGGCGCGGGCGGCGAGCACCTGCGCCTGCTCGGGCGTGAAAGGCTTTTCGAGGTAGTAGAAGGCCCCGCGCTTGATGGCCTCGATGGTCAGCTCCAGCGACCCGTGCGCGGTCATCAGCACGATCTCGGTCTCGGGCGAGTCGGCCTTGACGCGCGCCAGCAGCTCGATGCCGCTGCCGTCGGGCAGGCGCAGGTCGGTGAAGACGAGATCGAAGGGGCGCGACTTGAGCCGCGCCTCGGCCTCGGCGACGCTGGCGGCCGTCTCCACCCGGTGCCCGTGCTCGCCGAGGACGAGCGCGAGCGCGTCGGTGACGCTCCGCTCGTCGTCCACCGCGAGAATCCAGTTAGCCTGCGGCATCCGTGCCCACCTCCCCGTCGTCCGGCAGCGTGACCCTGACGGTCGTCCCGGCCCCGAAGCGGCTCTCGATCTGGACGGCCCCGCGGTGCTGCTCGATCACTTTCTGCGCGTAGGGCATCCCGAGGCCCATCCCCTGACTCTTCGTCGTGAAGAACGGCTCAAAGATGTTCCGGAGCTGCTCCTCGGTCATCCCCCGCCCCGTGTCGGAAATCTCCACGCTGACGGCCCCCGCGCCGGCCCTCGTCCTGACGGCGAGCGTGCCGCCGCCGGACATCGACTGGATCGCGTTGAGGGCGAGGTTCATCAGCGCCGACTGGATCGAAGGCTCGTCGAGCGCCACCCGGCCGCACGCCTCGTCGAACTCCGTGACCAGTTCGATGCGGCCGGCTTCGAGCTGCGGCCGGAGCAACTGCACCACGTTCGTGACGACGCGGTTGAGGTCTGCGGGGCGCGGGCGGAGGTTGATCGGGCGCGCGAAGTCGAGCACCTGATTGACCGTGGCGGTCAGGTGGTTGATCGTGTCGACTATCTTGTCGATGATCGACAGCTCGCCTTCCGAGAGCTTGTCGGCGGCCTTGCTCTTCAGGTGCATCGAGTAGAGGAGGAGGCCGGCGAGCGGGTTCTTCACCTCGTGCGCCACCTGCGCGGCGGCCCGCCCCAGGGCGG
Source organism: Pyrinomonadaceae bacterium (assembly GCA_036567125.1). Taxonomy (GTDB): domain Bacteria; phylum Acidobacteriota; class Blastocatellia; order Pyrinomonadales; family Pyrinomonadaceae; genus JAIVGV01. Next base: position 4,118 of record DATCVD010000160.1, read on the forward strand.
CGATCTTCTCCTGATGCGCGAGGCGCTCCTGCATCCGGCGCAGGCGCGCGGCGGCCTCGCGCTCGCCCGACAGGTCTTTGATGACGCCGAGGTGGCCGATGATCTCGCCGCCGTGCTTGCGGATCGGCGTGACGGCGACCGAGGCCCCGAACGTGCCGCCGCCCGCGCGCCGGAACTCCACC
>DATCVD010000161.1:0-6035 GCA_036567125.1 Pyrinomonadaceae bacterium
GCTCGGCCCTCGCCTGACAGGCCAGCCGCTCGCCGGCCGCGAGCCTTTCGGGACTCAGGCGCTCGCGCTCGGCGTCCGTCAGGGACGACAGCAGCGTCGCGCCTTCGAGCACCGAGACGGCGCACGTGTCGCACTCGCCGCGCCCCGCGCACTCGGCCGGCAGGCGCACGCCCAAACGCTTCGCCGCGTCCCACAGGTACGTCCCCTCCGCGACGACGCCTTGCAGCCCGTCCGGCTCAAACTGAACATTCACGCTCATAAAAAGCAGTTTTTCAGTTTTCGGTTTCGGTTCTCCGGGTTTCGATAGTTTGAAAACGGGGCGACGGTCGAAGCCCCGCCAACAATCTGGAAACTGAAAACCGGCAACTGAAAACTGAAAACTGTTCCCCCTTTCCCCCTACTTCCCTTCCGTCTCAACTCGTGCCCGGCGCGTTCTCGAAGCGGACGCGCGGCTCGGACGTCGGCTCGCCCTTCGCGACGTTGCGGCCGGCGCGGCGGCAGTCGGCGCAGTAGCCGAACATCCGCAAGGTGTGGTGCGTCAGCTCGAACTTGTGCTTGGAGGCCAGCGCGTCCTGCAACCGCTCCAGTTCGTCGGAGAAGAACTCGATGGTGCGGCCGCAGGTGGTGCAGATCATGTGATCGTGGTGCGGGTGCTTGTAGTTGTGCTCGTAGCGCGTGCGGCCGTCGCCGAAGCGCGCCTCGCGCGCCAGCCCCGCCTCGGTCAACAGTTTCAAGGTGCGGTAGACGGTCGTCTGGCCGATGGTCGGGTCTTCGCGCTGGACGAGGCGGTAGAGGTCTTCGCTCGACAGGTGCTCCTCGGTGCGGAGGAACACGTCGAGGATCAGGTCGCGCTGGGCCGTGCGCTTGAGGCCCGCCCGCTGGATGTGGCGGTGGAAGACCTCCTGCTCTTCCCTCTTTCCTGCTTCCGTTCGCGGCACGCTGGGATTTTAACCTCCGTCGGTGCGGCCAGTATAACACCCGCTGCGCGCGCCTGTGTAGAAGTTGGCCCGCCCGCCGCGCGCGTGCTATCTTCCCCGGTGCTTGTGCCGGGGTGGCGAAATGGCAGACGCACCGGACTTAAAATCCGTTGGCCGTAAGGCCGTGCGGGTTCGAGTCCCGCCCCCGGCACTATCATTTTCAAAGGCATCACTCTTCAACTCGCCCGCGACGCCCGCGCGCTTCTTGACCGCGGTCGCATGCGTCCCTACAATCCTCGCACCGTTCCCCGTCGGCCCCCGAGTGAGTCTCGAACTTTTAACTGATAAAGGGGTGAAGCTATGTCTCAGAATCGTGGCGACGACAGCAGTCAGGGGAACACGGGCACGCGCGACATCGTGTACAACTTGGTGAGCACCATCTACCACACGTTGCAGGGCGCGGAGACCGAGGCCATCTACATCGCCGACGCCGAGCAGGAGGGCGATCAGGAGTTGATCCAGTTCTTCAACGAGATCAAGCAGGAGAACCAGCGGCGCGCGGATCACGCCAAGCAGCTGCTCGCGCGCTACCTCGCGCGCGAACAGGGCGGCGGGCAGGGTCAGGGCCAAGCCGCGGGCGGCACGGGCTCGTAAAAGCCGGGCCGCGCTAACTCCGACGATAACCGCACAGCAACGAAGCGCCTGACGCTCGCCGGCGTCAGGCGCTTCGTGTTTTTTCGCTCCGCGCTCCGTCGAGTCGCGCTCCGTCCGGCTTTTCGCCCTCGCGGCGTCTCAGTACTTCGGCACCGAGGGATCAACTTCGTTCGACCAAGCCGTGATGCCGCCCTTCAGGTTGACGAGGCGGCCCTTGAACCCGGCGGCCTGTAGCGCCTCGATGGCTTTGGCGCTGCGCCCGCCCATCTTGCAGTGGACGACCGTCTCGCGCGACGGGTCGATCTCATTCATGCGGCCGACGACCTGCCCGAGCGGGATCAGCCTCGCGCCTTCGAGCCGCGCGGCGTCGTACTCCTTCGGCTCGCGCACGTCGATGATCTGCAAGTCGTCGCCGCGCTCCAGCCGCTGCTTCAACTCGGTCGCGGTTATCTCGTCCATAATCTACTCGCGGCCTCCGTCCTCAAGGCTTCTCCGCGTCGTCTGAATCGTCCGCGGCGTTCATCTCGGCTTCGCGGCTTTCGACGATCCCGGCCGGGTCGGGCAGCGCCACGCCCTTCGGCACGATCCACGTCTCGACCGAACTCCTCACCCAACCGCTCGCCGGCCCGACGAGCAGCACGACGCGGTGCTCCTCGATGCCGTGACGCTCCCACAACTCGCGCCGCCACTCGCCGGCCAGCGCGACGTAGTCGAAGGGCGTCTCCGTCTTGCCGGTCGCCTCGTCGAACTCCGGCGGCGCGTCGTCGCGGAAGACGACGAGGCAGCCGACGCGCTGCGGGTCTTCGCGCAGCATCTCGGCGAGGTTGTCGAGCATCCAGCGGCGCTCGCCGGCGTCTTCGCCCTCCTTGCCGTTGGCGTGCGAGTAGGCCCCGATCCGCGCGGCCTCCCTGAGCCGCTTGTCGCGCTTCTTCGCCTTGACGGGCGGCGGCGCGTCGTCCGGCGCGAGCCAGAGTTCGACCACGCTCTGCTTGCGCCGCCCGCCGTTGACGACTTCGAGCCGCGACGACTCGACGCCCAACCCTTCGAGCTGCAACTTCTCGCTCGACGCGAACCTGCGCCAAGCGCCCGGCGCGCGGTCGCCGTCCGCGTAGGCGACGAGGTAAGCCTTCGAGCGGGGCTGCCGCTTGAGCGTGTCGGCGAAGGCGCGGCGCGTGATCCACATCGAGCCGGGGCCGCCCATCTCCTCCTCGTGCGCGAAGCTGGAATCGTCCTCCATCCAGAGGGTCGCGTACTTGCCGGAGAACGGCTGCCCGCCGTCCCCGCCCGGCGCTTCGACGGGCGGCTGCGCGCCGGGCGGCACGAGCCACAGCTCCGTCTTCAACTCCGCCCCTTCGTAACGCCCGGCCGCGACCGCGACGAGCCTCTCGGCGGCGATGCCGCGGCCGTAAACTATGTAGTCCCGCTGCGTCTCGATTGAGCGCCTAGCGATGCCGGGGCTGCCCTTCGCCGGATCGTAGCCCACGAGGTAGCCGGTGACGGTCGGGTTCTCCATCAGGAAGCTGGCGAAGTTGTCGAGCCGCGCGCCCATGTCGCAGTGGCCGACGCGCCCGAACTCGTCCCACTTGAACGCCCCGCCCTCGGCGCGCTGCAAGGCTTCCTGAGCCGGCGTGGCTTCCTGCGGCGGTACGGTTTCCTGCGCCGCGACGAGCGGCGGCACGCAGAGCAGGCAGAGCGCGGCGAGCCGGAACGCGAACGCGCGGCCGAGACTTCCTGCTCTCTCGCTCATGCCGGTTCTCATAAAAACTTTCGCGCCGCCCGCGCCCCCCTCCGGCGAGGCGCGGCCCCGGCTTCCCGAGCGCGCGGCCTTCGCGTGCTAGGCTTCGAGCGCCTGCTCCACGTCGCGGATGATGTCTTCGGCGTCTTCGATGCCGACCGAGATGCGCACCAAGCTTTCGGTGATGCCCATCTCGCGGCGGTCTTCGGGCGAGAGGCTCCGGTGCGACGAGGTCGCCGGGTGCGAGACGCTCGTCAGCACGTCGCCGAGGCTCGTCAGCCGCACGCACAGCTTCAGGTTGTCCATGAAGCGGAAGGCCGCCTCGCGCGAGTCGTCGGCCAGCCGGATCGAGACGAGCGCGCCCGTGTGCGGCGCGCGCAGGACGCGGCGCACGACCGATGCGCGGCCGTTCGTCGCGCCGAGTCCGGGGTGATGGACGCGGCCGACCCGCGGGTTGTCCGACAGCCGCTCGGCCAACTGCCGCGCGTTCGCGCACTGCCGCTCCATCCGCACGCCGAGCGTCTTGACGCCGCGCATGATCTCGTGCGCCTCGAAGACGCTCAGCACGCCGCCCACGCTCGCGCGCGCGGCGAGCAGCTTCTCCCAGTCTTCCGCCTCGCGCGCGACCGCCACGCCGCCCGTCGCGTCGCCGTGGCCGCTCAAATATTTCGTCGCGCTGTGGACGGAGAAGTCCGCGCCGTGGCGCAGCGGCCCGCACAGGAACGGCGAGGCGAACGTGTTGTCGACGACGAGCCGCGCCCCGACCTCGCGCGCGATCTCCGAGACGGCCTCGATGTCGCAGACTTCGAGCAGCGGGTTCGAGATGGTCTCGCAGACCAAGGCGCGCGGGTGGCGCGCGTGGGCCAGTTCGCGCAGGGCGGCCGGGTCGCGGAAGTCCGCGAGGACGGTCTCGACGCCGAACTGCTTGAAGACCGTTTGCAGCAGGTGCGTCGTCGTGCCGTAGAGGGCGCGCGCGGCGAGGACGACCGAGCCGGGCGCGAGGTCGCAGGCGAGGAAGGCGGCGTGCAGCGCGGCCATCCCCGACCCGAAGGCGCACGCGCCCGCGCCGTCTTCGAGCGAGCGGACGGCCGTTTCGAGCGCGTGGACGGTCGGGTTGCTGTAGCGCGAGTAGCAGTAGCCCTGCTTCGCCCCGGCGAAGACCTCGTCCATCTCGGCCATCGAGTCGTAGGTGAAGGTCGTCGTGGCGTAGATGGGGGTGGCGACCGGCTTTCCGACGGGCGGCGCGAGCCGCTCGCCCGCGTGGACGAGCCGCGTCTCCAGCGCCAGCCCGCGGCTACAGCCGTCTTCTCCTGCTTCCTTGTCCTGTTCCATCTGAAAACTTGCTCAACTTCCCAGCGGCTGACTTGAGGATAAAGCCCGGCGGCGCGCGAATGAAGACGGACGACGACGCCAAGATAGCAAACGGGGGCGCGGCTAGCCGGTAAAACTTCGGTAAAGCGGTGGCCCCATCATAAACGCGGCGCACGCCGCGTGGCAATGCCTTAAGTCGGCGCGCGGCGTTCCCGCTCTGTACGCTACGGGACGCTTCACGAGAGGTCGCGCTTCGAGAAGTACCAGTCGGTCACTTCGTAAGGAGACGCCATGCGCTTCTCGGCGTCTTCGAGCGTCTGCGGCGGCGGCACGATCACCTTCTCGCCGGGCTTCCAGTTGGCGGGCGTGGCGCAGGCGTTGGCGTCCGCCGTCTGCAAGGCTTCGACGGCCCGCAGGATTTCGTCGATGTTGCGCCCCAGCGACATCGGGTAGTAGATGAGCGCGCGGACGACGCCCTTGTCGTCGATGATGAAGACGGCGCGCACCGTCGCGGTCTCGGACGCGCCGGGGTGGATCAGGCCGTAGCGCTGCGCGACCTTCGTGTCGAGATCGGCGATGACGGGGAAGTCGATCTTGACGTCGAAGTGCTCCTGCATGTTCCTGATCCAAGCGATGTGCGCCGTGACGGAATCGACGGAGAGGCCGACGAGCTGCGCGTTCCGTTGTTTGAACTCGTCGGAGCGGCGCGCGAACTCGACGAACTCGGTCGAGCAGACGGGCGTGAAGTCGGCCGGGTGCGAGAACAGGACGACCCACTTGCCGCGCAGGTCTGAGAGGCGCAGAAGGCCGTGCGTCGTCTTGGCCTCGAAGTCGGGCGCGACCTCGTTGATGCGCGGCATCGAGGTGGCGGTTTCGGCTGCGGTGCTCATAAATTTTCTCCTTCGCCCAATGTGTCGGGGTTTAATGGCGCGCGCATTCTAACTCACTTTCGCCCGCCGCGCCGCAAGCCCGCGCCGACTATTTTGCGCCGAACCGCGCGGCCGAGTTTTGCGGCCGGCCGTCGAACCCTCTCCCCGCTCCGCGCGCGAACCCGTCGCACGATTTGGTGCAGCCAAGCCGTGCGGCCTCACGGCTTCGTTCAGGGCTTCTTTAGTTGCCCGCCGTCCCACTTTTTTTCGCGGCGATAATAGGCTACAAGTTCGGCCATACTCGCATTTCATAGTTCGCGCCCGGCGTGGCACGGCCGTTGCACTTCTTGTCGGCGTGGCGGCCGAGCCGCTTGGGGGCGTACGGAGGAAACCGGCAGCCCACTTGAGAGGAGATCGAAAGCAGATGAGGAGCACACGCAACACGGCGCGCCGCGCCCTGACATTCTTCTCGCTCGTCGCACTTCTGGCCGCGGGGGTGGTGCCCGCGTCGGCGCAGACCCGCCGCCGCACCCCCGCCATCCGCCGCCC
>DATCVD010000162.1:0-2311 GCA_036567125.1 Pyrinomonadaceae bacterium
GGAGTCGAAGGCCCGCACCGTGATGCGCGGGTTGTGCTTGGCCAGCACCTTCGTGATCGCCGCCGTCAAGGTCGTCTTCCCGTGGTCGACGTGCCCGATCGTCCCGATGTTGACGTGCGGCTTCGACCGGTCGAATTTCTCTTTTGCCATCCCTCTGGTAGCCTCTTCGTTAAACGTTGGAGTCGTTCGGAAACCTTAAACGGTGGAGCCCGCGATGAGATTTGAACTCATGACCTCCTCCTTACCAAGGAGGCGCTCTACCCCTGAGCTACGCGGGCCTCATGTCTTGCGCGCCCTGCCCTCCGGGCGACGGTGAAGCGGGAGACGAGGCTCGAACTCGCGACCCTCAGCTTGGAAGGCTGATGCTCTACCAACTGAGCTACTCCCGCCCAAAAAGCAGAGGTGAGAGGGTAGAGGTCAGAGGCCGGAAAAAACGCCCTCACCAAACTCTAACCTCTGGCCTCTGTCCCCTGATTCGTGGTGCAGGGGGCAGGATTCGAACCTGCGTAGGGCGTTAGCCCGCCGGGTTTACAGCCCGGTGCCATTAACCACTCGACCACCCCTGCACATCTCGCAAGCCTGTCAGAGAACTTAAGTGAAGCCGGCGAAGGGACTTGAACCCCCGACCCTCTGATTACAAATCAGATGCTCTACCAACTGAGCTACGCCGGCCTCTCGGACGCGCGCCACAGACGGCTTCGCCGGAACACACAGACACTTTCCTGCCTGTTCCGGCAAAACGTGGATACTATCAACTGAGTTGCCAAAACGCAAGCCGCTGAACGGCTTCGCGCCCCGCGCCGCCCAAAATTTCTGCGGAAAAAGTTGTTGACGCCCGGAGCAATCGGCCGCTAGGATTGAAGTGCCCCGCGCCGCCGGGCGGCCCCCGCGCCGCGCCCGGTCGCCCCGATAACCCACTCACCCGAAGCCTCCGCAACCCTTTCGCCAGCCCTTTTTGACTACACGGAGCGGCAATCTGTTGCTCGCCGCCAACCCTCCGAGGAGAAAAACGCCGTGCGTACGCGCAGCCTCGTCACAAACTTCAGGGATCTGGCCGGTCTGCTCGCGCTGCTGACCGTCCTTTCGCTGCTCACAGCCCTCTCGATGTCGGCCCGCGCGCAGGACAACCCGGCTCCCGCGCCGGGCACGCTGCCCGCCCCCGCAAGCCCCGCCGCGCGCGACTCCGAACTCTACTGCGCCGGCTACATCGAGCACGCGCCCAACTACAGCGCGCTCGAAATCGTCGGCGGCGAGCAGGAGCAGGAGCAGTACATCTTCGCCCGCGGCGACTTCGTTTACATCCGCGGCGGCGCGCGGCAGGCCGTGCGCGTCGGCGACGAGTTCACGGTCATCCGGCCGCGCGGCCAGTTCAAGTCGAAGCTGTCGAAAAAGGACGGCTGGCTCGGCGTCTACACGCAGGAGATCGGGCGCATCCGCGTGACCGAGGTGAAGGACGAGGTCTCGGTCGCCGTCATCGCCTACTCGTGCGACACGGTGCTGCTCGGCGACCTGCTGCGCCACGCGCCGCCGCGCACCTCGCCGCCCGCGCAGGCCGAAGACGTGTTCGACCGCTTCGCCGACCCGGCCGGCAAGCCGGCGGGCAGGATCGTCGCCGCGCGCGACTACCGCGAGATGGTGTCGCGGGAGCAGGTCGTTTACATCGATCTCGGCACGGAGGACAACGTGCGCGTCGGCGACCGCCTGACCGTTTACCGGCCCGTGGGCAAGGGCGGCCTCACCCGCTTCCGCGAGGAGGAGGTCGGCCCCACGGCGAGCTACGGCTTCGAGAGCGAGGTCTTCCGCGGCGGGCAACTCTCGAACAAGTCCGGCCGCGTGCAGTACCCGCCCGGAGACAGCATCAAGGGGCCGCTGCGCACGACGGCGCAGGTCAAGGATCGCCGCCCGCCGCTGCCGCGCAAGAACGTCGGCGAGATGGTCATCCTCAACGTGCAGCGCCGCACCGCCACCGCCATCATCACGCGCGCCGTGCAGGAGATTCACACGGGCGACTACGTCGAAGTCCGCTGAAAGACTGACCGCGCGCGCGCGCGGCGTGCCGGCATCCCGCCGCGACACGCCGCGCGCCGCGCGCCCTCACGGCGAGTTCCTGCCGACGCGACTCCTCACAGCGACCTTCAAGCATGGCGATCCGCTCACGGTCGTCGCCAACCAATTTGAAAAGAGGTTTACCGAGATGGGTAGTGTGACTTGCGAGCGCTGCGGCTTCGTCAGCTTCGCCACATCCGAAGTCTGCAAGCAGTGCGGCGGGCCGCTGCCCGGCCCCGCCGCCGCGCGCAACTGGCAGCCGCCG
>DATCVD010000163.1:0-22036 GCA_036567125.1 Pyrinomonadaceae bacterium
GCGGCAGCTTCGCCCTCATCGACGCCGCGGGCCGGCCGGCCGGGCGCGGCAAGCTCAACGAGAAGAGGCTTCTGCCGGGGCAGCGCGACTCGTGCCGCGGCGATTGGGCGGGCGAACTCACGCCGGGCCGCTACGTCGCCGTCGTCACGCTCAGCTACGACCGCGCAGGCGCTGAGCCGGCTACGCTCGTTTACGAACTCCCGTTCGAGGTGAAGAAGCGGCCGGGAACCGAGTTACTGGCAGACAAGTAGCGCGGGGCCGTCGGGGATGCGATGCGGGGGCAAATCATCTGTCGCACTGTCAGGGTCGCATGCGTGCTCGCGCTCGTCGGCTCACTCGTCTGTCCGCTCCCCGTCCCGCAGGCCGCCTCGGGGGCCTTCGTCTACCTGGAGCGCGCCGCACGCAACACGCCGGCTTGGTTACTGCTCCCCCATGACGAAACCGCGCCCGGCGGCGCGGCGAGGCGCGGTCTCGCGCCTCGCCTCAAGATCGCGCTGCGCACCAGCCGCCGAATTGTGCACGACGAGCCGGTCGTCTCCGCAACGGTCATCGACCCGCAAAAGGCCAGAGCCGACGTGGAGGGTGCGGGGGCAGTCCTGCTCACGGGCCTCGCGGTCGGGGAAACAATCCTTATCATCTCAGGCAAGAACAGCCGCGCTACTTACGCCGTGGACGTGACGCGCCCGCCCGCAGCGCCGCGCCGCGCGCCGAGTGCGGCGGAGGATGACGGGCGGCGCGGAACCTTCGGCGGCTCCTACGGTGTCTTCTACTCGCCGGCCGCGCAGGGCGGCCCGCCGCTGCTGCGGCACAGCTTCGAGTTCTCGCAGGAGTTGCGGCCGGGCCAAGTTCTGCGCGCGAGCGCGGACGTGTTCAATTTTATCGGGGGCTACGGCCCGACACTTTCGCACCGGCTCAGGCCCGGCTTCGGCGCGAACCGGTTGACGCTCGGCGTCGAGTCGGAGAGGGGCAGGCTCGACGTGCTCGACAGCGAGCTAGACATCTCGCGCCTGAGCTTCGACGGCTACACGATGCGCGGCATCCACCTGATTTCGCCGCGGCAATCTGCGCTGCGCGGGGCCGAGTTGTTCGCCGGTTCAGCCCGCCCTTCGGCCGCGATCTTCGACGAGGGCGAAGGGCGGCTCGCGGGTTTCGTCGCGCCGGTCTTCGGCGGCCCGACGTTTCGCCTGCGCGCGGGTGCTTTCCTCGTCGCCCCGCGCGTGATCGGGGTTGAGCCTGCCGCGACAGGCTTCATCTGGCACGCCGACGCTCGCTACTCGCCCGACGAGATGACGCGCGCGGAGGCCGAGGCCGCTTACGCGCGCGGCGGGTTATCCTGGCGCGCGCTGATCGAGGTGAGGCGGGGCGCTCTAAACGTCCGCGGCGAGGCCCTCCGACTCGACCCGCGCTCCCCGCTCGTCAGCCTCGGCGCTCAGCCTTCCGGCCGGCAGACCTATTCGCTCGACCTCCGGTGGCGGCCGGGCGGGGCGGTCGGGGCGTCCGGCGGATTCAATCACACCACCTCGTCGCCTTCCGCGGGCCTGCGCCGGACGCCGCTCGACAGGTCATCGTATTACGCCGCCGCGCAGCTCAGACTCGCGCGCGCCTCCCGCCTTTCCTTCAGGTTCACGGAGCAGCGGATCGAAGCGCGCCTGCGCGGTTCCGCCCCGGCCGCATGGCGGCTGCAAACGCGCGGCGTCGTGCTCCGTCACGCCCTGCGCCTCGGGCAGCACTGGTCGAACGAGGCCGAGGGGCGCTTCAACTTCAGCCGCGAGGCCGGGGCCGGCACCGGGTTGAGCCGTGGCCTCAACGTCCGCGAGGAGCTGCGCTTCAACTGGTCGCGCAACTCCGTCACTTGGTTCGTCAACCACCAGCGCCACGCGCCCTCGCTCGCCGGCCTCGTCGCCCGCGACCCGTCGCTGCTGCCCGAGGCTGCGCGCGCCGCCTTCGAGGCCGATCCGTCCGGCTTCCTCTTCAGCAACCGGGACCTGCTCCCGGCGCTCCTGCCCGGCGTCGAGTTGCCGGCGACGCGCAGCACCGAACTCGGCGTGCGCGTTCAGGCGGCACTCGCGCGGCTGAGCGTCGTCGGCGATTTACGTTACAGCGCGGGCGAAGTCTTCGCCGCCGAGCGGAAAGAGTTACTGGCGAACTTCGCCGCCGGCTTCCGGCTGGACGCGGCCAACTCCGTGCAGCTGAGCGGCGCGCGCTCCTTCCCCCTCGCGGGCGCGGGCGGCGCGCAGACCACCCTCACCGTCTCCTTCCTACACCGCTTCGGCGCCAAGGGACGCGGCGGATACCAGCTTTCTGAGCTGCTGGGCCTTAACCGCGGGCGCGTGCGCGGGCGCGTTTTCGTCGATCAGGACGGCAATGGGCGGGACGATCCGGGCGAGCCGGGCGCGGCGGGGATGGTCGTGCGACTCGACGGCGGCCGGGAGGCGAAGACTGACGCCGGCGGCCGCTTCGACTTCGGCGCGGTGACGCCGGGCGAGCACAGCGCGGCGCTCGTCTCGGACGAACTCGGGGTGCGCCTGCGGGCGAGCACGCTGGTCGAGCAGCGCGTCCATGTCGCGGCGCGGCAGACGGCGCACGTCCTCATCGGCGTCAACGACTTCGGCTTCGTGTCGGGCCGCGTCTTCAACGACCTCTCGCCGTCGGGCGTCGGGTCGGCGAATGTCGGGCCGGGCGTCGGCGGCGTCCGCCTCTGGCTGCGGGCTTTGAGCGCGGGCGCGGGCGCGGCCCCGCTCGTCCGCGTCTCCGACGGCGGCGGCACGTACGACTTCCGCAACCTGCCGCCGGGGCAGTACGCGCTGGAGATTGATGAGATGTCGCTGCCCGAAGACTTCCGCCTGACGGCCCGCGCGCCCTTGACGCTCGTCGTCGAGCCGTTGCGCGGCACGTACGTCGATCTTCCGCTCGCCGCGCAGCGCGCGGTCTCCGGCGTCGTCTTTCTCGACCGCGACGGCGACGGTCTCTTCGACCCGCGGGCGGACGAACCGCTCGGCGGCGCGCGCGTGCTGAGCGGCCGCACCGAGGTCGTGACCGACACGCAGGGCTCCTACATCGTGCGCAACCTTCCGGCCGGCCGGTCGGAGTTGCGGGCGCTCTGGGCGGGCGAGCGCCGGACGGGCGTGATCGTTGTGGAACTCGGCGCGGCCCCCACGCTCTTGAAGCGGCAGGACATCGCCGTGCGGTAAACGCCGGAGCTTAGGACGAGGAGTTTAGCGGGCACGCTATTCTGCGCGGCTCCTTATGAGGCCGCGGCTAGGATAGCGTCTATTCCATGCCTCTTGATCATGCGCTCGATGGTTTTACGATCAACGTCGAGAATGCGCGCCGCCGCCTGCTTGTTACCTTTCGTGTGCGATAGCACTCGCACGACTAACGTCTTCTCCCACTCTGCGAGATTAGGCAAGGCGCTCCCCGGGATGGCGGGGGGTTCGCGGGCATCGTTCGGCGTGCGCCCCTCGGGGGCTTGGGCCGCGTCGCGCTTGCCGGTAACGTGGCTCGGTAGATCCTCGGAGCGCACCACATGGTCACAGAGCGCGACCGCCCGCACGACCGCGTTCTCCAACTCCCTGACGTTACCCGGCCACGTGTATGACTCCAGCTGTTGCATCGCTTCGGGCGAAAAGGCGACCGGGAGTTCACCCGGCTCACACATCTTCGCGGCAAAGTGCTCGGCGAGGGGGCGGATGTCCTCGCGCCGCTCACGCAGGGGCGGCAGGTGGATGGCTGCGGCATTAAGCCTGTAGAGAAGATCCTGACGGAAGCGCCCCTGCTCGACCTCGGCCTTCACGTCGCGGTTGGCGGCGGCGATGACGCGCACGTCAACCTTCTGCGTACGGTTCGAGCCGACGCGCCGAATCTCGCCCTCCTGCAGGGCGCGCAGGAGCTTCACCTGGAAGGCGGGCGAAGTCTCCGTGATCTCATCGAGGAAGATCGTCCCGCCGTTGGCCTCCTCCCACAGCCCCGCGCGATCCCTGTCCGCGCCCGTGAACGACCCGCGCACGTGGCCGAACAGCTCGGACTCGATCAACTCGGCCGGCAAGGCACCGCAGTTCACCCCGACGAACGGCCTCTCAGCCCGCCGGCTGCGCCGGTGGACGGCGCGTGCGACCACCTCTTTGCCCGTCCCCGACTCGCCCGTGATGAAGACCGGCAAGTTGGTCGCGGCGACCTTCCCGACCAGCTTCATTACCCCGACGAATGCCGCGCTCGTGCCGATGAGTTCTATGTCGGAGACGTAGGCGGCGGGGTTCGTATCCTTTCCGGCTTGGCGGGCCTCGCCGCTGCGGGCGAGCCGCGACTTGGCCCTCTCGCGTGCCGCGCGTGAGAGCGAGAGCACGGCGTCGAGGCCGAACGGCTTTAAGAGGTAGTCGTATGCTCCGAAGGCGGTGGCATCGAGCGCGCCGGCGGCCGTGCCGTGTCCGGTGATCAGGACGAACTGCACCCCGGGCTGCTCCTTCGCAAAGCGGCCGAGGACGGCGAAGCCGTTCGCGCCCCCGAGCTGCACGTCGCAGAACACCAACGACCACTCGTGTAGGTGCAAGATCTCGAACGCCCCTTCGGCCGTCGCCGCCTCGCTCACGCTCCAGCCATCCTCGCGCAGGGCGGCCGCCATGAACTGCCTGACCCGCGGTTCGTCGTCAATCACTAAGGCGTTGAGATTCTCAGTCATGACTTTTCTTCCGCTCAGAACGTGAAGATGGTAGCGAATTCGGTGCGCAGGTTGTGCGTCTCGCGCGAGGGCACGCCGCGGAAGAGGGGCAGGCCGCCTTGGTCGGTGCGCGAGTTGTTGGCCGCACGGGTGCGAAACAGCGACTCTTCGAGGGCGAAGGTGACGAAGGCGTTAACGCGGTAATGGACGCTGCCCAAGAGGACATCGCTTCTGGCCCGGCCGCCGAAGCGCCGTGCGTCGCGCGCCGTAGCCTGGTCGTAACCGTAATGCAGGTAGGCCGTCCAGCCCGCGTTGCGCCCTTGCGGGTCGGCCCCGAAGAGGCGCGAGAGGGGTAAGCCGAAGTTGACAAAGCCGCCCATTCCGCGCACGGGGCGCTGCGGCGCGACGGCGGCTGCGTCATTCTCGAAGCCGAAGACGACGGACGAGGAGCCATCAATCGAGGGCGCGGAGGCCGTCGCCGCTAACCCGGTGGCGTCATTGAAGGTGGAGAACAGTTGGCCGCCGAGGTAGTAGCGCAGGTCGGCGCCGCCGTAGAACTTCCCGACGGCGGTGATGAAGCCGGTCGGCAGTTGAACCTCGGCGGTGTAACCGTAGCGGTCGCTCTCGACCTCGACGCCGGCGGGGAAGGCGGCGCGGAAGGCGAGGGGCACGTCAGCCGCGCGCACAATGGCCTTCCGGCGCGCGTGCATGAAGCTGACGACGAGCTGTGCGGGCGCGACGCCGGCTGAGCGGTCGAGCTGGAACTGCGTGACGAAGCGCCCCTGGATTTCCGGGCGATTCGCGTCCGCTCCCTGCCGCTCGCCGAAGCCGAGTTGGTCGGCGACGTTGGCCGGCGTGTTGCCGAAGGCGGGGAGGACGAGCGCGAACTCGGGCTGGAACTTCAGGGAGCGTGCGCCGCCGGCTTTGTAGTTGACGCCGAAGCGGAACTGCGGCGCGCGCCCGTAGACGTTGCCGTAGCCGGCGTGGAAGACGGTCGTCTCGATGGTGTTAGGCACGGTGGAGGAGCCGAACGGCGTCCAGTCCTGGCCGAAGAGTGCGAAACCGGTGGCCTTCTCCGTGAGGGCGCGGTCGATGCGCGCCCACGCAAGGCGCAGGGACGGCTGACTGGAGCGGATCGTAGGGATGCTGCGGTTGGTGGCCCGCGGGAAGTCGCCCTCGAAGTCGAACTCGACGCGGCCGGTGACGACCGTCCGCGCGGACGGATCGAGCCATTCGACGTTTGCGCCGACGCGGAAGGCGCGCGCCTTGATGTGAAACTCCGGCGAGCCGCCGGGGCCGGTGTCGCCGAGGAACAGCGGCAGCGGGAAGTCGTTGCCGCCGGGGCTGGAGGTGTCGTGGACGAGGCTCGCCTTGAAGAACCCGTAAGGCTTGACCCGCGCGCCGGAGCCGAGCTTGATGTCGGGGATCAACCCCTCTCTCTTCGGCGGATCGAGTTGCAGCAGACGCAGGGGCGCGACCGCCGCGACCACGCCCCCGGCGGAGGGCTTCGGCTGCGCCGCCGGACTGTTCGGCTGCCGGGCTTGAGTGTTTAGCGCGGCGGCAACCTTCGACTCGGCCGCTGAGGAGACGCCGGCGGCCGCCGGCGTCGCCGAGCGCACCGCCTCGAACTCGGAGGGCGAGATGATCCCTTTGTCCCTGAGGAGGGAGGCTAGGCGATTGCGCTGCTCGGCGGGCGTGAGACCGCCGGCCACGGCGCGCCCCTCCTCCGGGCTGATGAGCCCCTTCGCGACCAGAACGCGCAAGAGCGGGTCGGATATGTCAGCGCCGGGCTGACTGGGGGGGGCCGGCGCAGACTTCTTCTCAGCCTCCGGGCTCGTCCTGCCCTCAGGCGCATCAGCGCCCCGGGTTTTGTGATTAACGCCGGGGGTGGCCGGGCGCGCATCCTGCCCGAGAGAAACGCCGGCGGAGCCGGCCAGCGATGCCATCACGAGGCAGCAGCTTTGTAGGATTCGTCGCACGGGATAGGACTTCCTTTCTGAAGTCGCGGGAGCAGATACTGCTTCGACGGGCCGGCCGTGAAAGAGCCGCCGCGGTTGGGAGCGCCGGCGCGGTACGCGTGCGGGCCGGCAGGGGTAGGAGAGCACTCGTCGCGCCGATGGCTCGACGGCCAGGCCGACAGAATTCATTCCGGAGTTCAAGCCGCGCCAGTGCCTGACGTCGCGAGAACATCGCGCACTTTGCGCGTCAGGGTAGCGGGCGTGAAGGGCTTCTCCATAAAGTGCATCCCTTCGCTGAGGACGCCGTGATGGACGACGGCCTCCTCCGTGTAGCCGGACATGAAGAGGACAGGCAGATCCGGTCTTAATTCTTTGAGCCGGTCAGCCACGGCCCGACCGCTCATTCGCGGCATCACGACGTCCGTCAGCACCAGGTGAATCGGCCCCGGATGTAGCCGGCAGAGGCCGATGGCGCTCTCGCCGTCGGCAGCTTCCAGTACCGTGTACCCGGCCTGACACAAGACGGTGCGGGCGATGGCGCGCACCATCTCGTCATCTTCTACGAGCAGGATCGTTTCCGTGCCGGCGGCGAGAGACTTATTATCCTCGGCAGGGCTGATAGGTTCGGCCTCCCCTTCAACCCACGGCAGATAAATCTTGAAGGTCGTGCCCTGTCCGACCTCGCTGTAGACCCAGATGTTCCCCTGACTCTGCTTGACTATCCCGTAGACGGTTGACAGCCCGAGCCCCGTCCCTTTGCCTTGCTCCTTCGTGGTGAAGAAGGGATCGAAAACTTGGGCGCGCGTCGCGGCGTCCATCCCGCACCCGTTATCGCTCACGGCGAGCAGCACGTAGGGGCCGGGTACGACGGCCACGTGCTGCCTCGCGTAATCGGCGTCGAGGCGGACGTTCCCGGTCTGAATGGTAAGCTTACCCCCGCCGGGCATCGCGTCCCTCGCGTTGACCACGAGGTTCATCAAGATCTGCTCAACCTGCCCGGGGTCTGCTTTAATCCTTCCGAGTGACGGGGTCAACTCGAACTGCAATTCGATGTCCTCGCCGATCAGGCGGCGGAGCATCTTTTCCATCCCCGCGACGACGGCGTTCAGATCGAGCACTTTCGGCTGCAAGACCTGTTTGCGGCTGAAGGCCAGTAGCTGGTGAGTCAGGTCGGCGGCACGGCCGGCGGCACGCTTGATCTCTTCGATGTTGCGGTACAACCGATCTTCCGGAGCTAGGCGGCGCAGGCTCAGATCGCTGTAGCCGGTGATCGCGGTGAGCAAGTTGTTGAAATCGTGGGCCACCCCGCCGGCGAGGCGTCCTATCGCCTGCATCTTCTGCGACTGCTGAAGCTGCGCGGCGCGCTCCCGCTCCTGCTCAAGGAGGCGGACGTTCTCGATGGCGCTGGCAGCGAGGTTTGCCGCCAGCCGCATCGCCGTCAGGTGTTCGTCGGCGTAGGCGGACGGCTCGTAACTCTGCACCTCGACGGCCCCCACCGTGTGCCCCATGATGATCATCGGCGCGACCACCGCCGAGCGCGGCACGCGCGGGTCGTCGTCGAAGCCGCTGGCGACGACGCTGCAACCCCGGAGCGACTCCTGGTAGTCGTTGAGCGCTACGATCCTGCCGGTCTTGAGGGCCTTCCCCGCCGGGCCGTCGCCGACCGGCACGGCCCCGAGCTCACCCGCGTCGCGCTCGCCGCCCCCGTACCACAGGTAGACGACGCGTCGAAGTGCCTCTGCCTCGTCGTAGAGCGAGAGGAAGAGGGCCGAACACGGCATTGAGGCGAGTATGAAATCGGCCAGGGCGCGGTAGATGGTTATCAGGTCGCGGGCCGTGCCGAGCGTCTGCGCTAGTGTCCCCACCCGCTCTAGGAGGCGCTCGTACTCGCGGATCGCGCGCAGATCGGCCTCGCGGAGGGCCTCCTCCGCGCGCCTGCGCTCCGTGATGTCCCGCGCGATGGCCGACGCCCCGGTGATATTGCCGGCGTCGTCCAGGATGGGAGATACGGAGAGCGAGACGTGGATCGGCTCGCCATCCTTCTTAACGCGGATGGTTTCGTAAGGGGGGATGCCTTGCCCCAGCCGGACGGCTTCGAGTATCCGCGCGACCTCGCCGTCGCGCTCCGCCGCCGTGAGCACCGATATGTGCCGGCCGATGACCTCTTCGGCGCAGTACCCGTAAATCTTCTCGGCGCCCCTGTTCCAGCTCGTGATGATCCCGTCGAGCGTCTTGCCGATGATGGCGTCTTCCGAATATTCGACGATGGCCGCTAGGCGCGCGCGGGCCGCCTCCGCCCGCTTACTTTCGGTGATGTCCCGAAGAATGACCTGGGCCGCTGGCCGGCCCAGGTGCCTGGCCGGAATGCTCGTGACGTTAATGTCTACTACCCGGCCGTCGAGCCGCACCAGCCGCTGCTCGATGAGCGGGCTGATTTCCCCCTGCTCGACGGTTCGCCGCAGCCGGCCTGAAGCGATCTCCGAATAGTCCGGGTGAGCTACGTCCCACACGGGGCGGCCGACGACCGCCTCCGCCCCGTCCGCGCCCAGAAGCCTGACGCCGGCGGCGTTCACGTAAACGAACTTTTCCTCGCACACCACGGCCACCGCGTCCGGCGACATCTCAACGAGGAGGCGGTAACGCTCTTCGCTCTCGCGCAGCGCCTCTTCGGTCTGCTTACGCTCGGTGATGTCGGTGACCATTCCGAGCGCGCCGGCGAAGTTGCCGTCGGCATCGAACACCGAGTTCGTCGAGACAATGGTCCACAGATCCGAGCCGTCCTTGCGGCGGAACCGGAACTCGTGCTGCTCGGCCGCGCCGCACTTCCGCCGCTCGAAGCCGCGGGCCGCCTCGGCCCTGGCGTCCGCGTCCATGAAGTCGAAGAGCGAGCGGCCGAGCATCTCGTCTGCCTTGTAGCCGAGCATCTCGGCCATCCGACTGTTGACGTAGTTGGTTCTCGCCGCCGCGTCGAGCAGCCAGATGCCCTCCATGGAGGTCTCGACGATCTGGCGGAACTTCCGCTCGCTGGCGCGGATCGCTTCAAGCATCCGTGAATGTTCCACGGCGTAGCGGATCGAACGCTCCAGCGCGGCCTTGTCGATCTGGCCTTTAACTAAGTAGTCCACCCCCCCGGCTCTCATGGCCTTGAGGTCTGTATGGTGGTCGTCCTGCGCCGTCAGCAGGATGGCAGGCACGTGGCTGTCGTGCGCGCGCGCCGCGCGTAAGAGGTCGATCCCGTCGTACTGGCCGAGGCGATAGTCGACCAGGCACACGTCGTACCCGCCCCGCCTAATCAGGTTCAGCGCCTCTCGGTACGTAGCGGCCCACGTCAACTCAAACTTGCCCGACTTTATCTGCGAGAGTAAGTCCCGGGTTAAGACGTAGTCGTCCTCGTCGTCCTCGATGAGCAGTACTTTGATAAGGTTGTCGTACATCTCGAATCCTAAAGTGCCGGGCTAACAGATCGGTGAGTAAAATGTTCCTTCCCGCGGGGCGTCTCGGCCCACTCATGAATTTCCTGCCGGGGGCATTCAGATTGTTTCCGGCTGTTCCGTCAGATCGCAGTACTGGACGGTGCGGTTGCGGCCGCCGTGCTTGGCGGCATAGAGGCTCTGGTCGGCGGCGGCGACGAGCGACTCGGCGGAGGTCGCGTCTCCCGGCATCACCGCCACCCCGAGGCTAACGGTGATCGGTATCCGGAACTGCCGGCCGTCGTGCCCGCGCGAAACGAACGGGCGTACGGCGACGCGTCGCCGTACCCTCTCGGCCACGCGCGCGGCCTGCCGGCCGTTCATCTCCGGGAGAATGATGGCGAGTTCTTCGCCGCCGTAGCGCGCCGGGATGTCCACCGCACGGACAGTGTCCCGGACGATCTGCGCGAGCCACCGGAGGACCTCGTCGCCGACGAGGTGGCCGTGAGAGTCGTTGATGGATTTGAAGCGGTCGACGTCCAGCAGCACCAGCGCGGCGGGGCGGCCGTACCGCTGGTGCCGTTCGGTCTCATCCTTGAGCATGCCGTCCATCGCGCGGCGGTTGTAGAGGCCGGTCAGCTCGTCGTGGCTGGCGAGTCTCCGTAAACCCTCGATGAGGCGCGCGCGCTGGATGGCGTATCGGATTGACCGCTCTAGCGTAGCGGTGCTGATCTGGCCTTTGACCAAGTAACCCGCGGCCCCCGCCCTCAGGGCTTCCGCGTCCACGTCATAGCCGCTGTGGCTGGTCAACATGATCATCGGTGCCGCGGAATTGACTTCGGCCGCCTGACGCAGCAGCTCCAGCCCGGTTCGCTCGCCGAGGTAGTAATCCACGAGGCACACGTCGTGCTCGCCCCTCCCGATGGCGAGCACGGCGTCGTGGTAGTTGGCCACCCACTTCAGATCGACTTTCGGGCTGTCGATCCCGGAGAGCAGACCGCTGGTGAGGACGAAGTCGTCCTCATCGTCTTCGACGAGAAGCACTCTGAGGGCAGCGGCCGTCACGTCAACCTCCCACGGCCTCGGCGGGCAGCTCTACGATCTCGAACCAGTACTTGCCGAGGTCTTTCATCACCCGGATCAGCGACTCGAACATCACCGGCTTGGTGATGAAGGAGTTCGCGCCCAGATCGTAGGTGCGGTAGATGTCTTCCTCGGCCTTCGAGGTCGTCAGCACGACGACCGGGATTCGCCTTAAATTCTCGTCAGACTTGATCTCCTTGAGGGCCTCGCGGCCGTCCTTCCTCGGCATGTTGAGGTCCAGCAGGATGAGGCCGGGCCGCGGGGAATCCTCAAGCGTGGCGTACGCGCCCCGGCGACGCAGGTAGTCCATCAGCTCTTCGCCGTCCTTGACCATGTGCAGGTCGTTGGCGAGCCGGCTCTCCACCAAGGCCGCCTTCGCCAGCAGGCGGTCGTCCTCGTCGTCATCGGCCAACAAGATCGTGATCGGTTTTCGCTCCATACTCACCTCGCGATTTCTCCCTCCGGCTGCCTCACCGGCAGCGTGACGATGAAGGTGGCCCCCCGCCCGGGGGCGCTGCGGGCCGTAATGCTCCCGCCGTGGCGCTCGGCAATTTTTCGACAGACGGACAGCCCGATGCCCGTGCCCTCGTACTCCGTGCGCCCGTGCAGCCGCTGGAAGACGGTGAACACCCTATCCAGGTACTTTTCGTCAAAGCCGATTCCGTTGTCCTCCACGAGAAGTTGGCAGGACTGATCGAGGGGACGAGTTCCACCTGCCGGCCGGGGGTGGTCGTTCCCGGAGTTCATGCCGCGGACTTTGACTACCGGCTTCGTCTCCGGCTGCCGATACTTCAGGGAGTTACCGATCAGGTTCTGCATCAACTGTCGCATTTGCAGCGGGTCGGCCTCGATGGTCGGCAGGCGGCCGATCTCGATGACCGCGCCGGTCTGGGCTATCTGAACCTCCATGTCGGTGACCACCTCGCGCGCAACCACCCCCAGGTCGATGGGGGTGAATGGCAGCGCTTTCGACTCAACCCTGGAGAACATCAGCAGGTCATTTATCAGGGTCTGCATGCGGCCGGCGGCGCTCTGCATCCTGCGGAGGTAGTCGCACCCCTCTTCGCCGAGCGCCTCGTCATACAGCATCTTCAGGCGGTCGCCGAACGCCTGGATTTTGCGCAGCGGCTCTTGCAGATCGTGGGAGGCGACGGAGGCGAAGTCCTGCAACTCGCGGTTGCTCCGCTCCAGCTTGGCCGCGAACGCCTTCAGCCTCTCCTCGGCCTGCTTGCGCTCGGTGATGTCCATCATCGAGCCGAGCAGGCGGGCGGGCCTTCCGCCGGCGTCATGCACGACGTAGCAGCGGTCGAAGACGATGGCGTAGGTGCCGTCCCCGCGGCGGAATCGGTATTCGTCCGACCACGAGTCGCCGCCGCCGCCGATAAAATCTCGGATACTGGCACTCACGCGCTCCACGTCGTCGGGGTGTATCCGGCCTGTCCACGACCGTAGTTCGGCCTCGACCTCGCCGGCGCGGTAGCCGAAGGTGTCGTAAAAACTCTCGTTCCACCAGACCTCGCCCGTCAGTAAATCCCAGTCGCGGATCGCGTCGTTCGTCGCGCGCGCGACGAACTTGAATCTCTGCTCGCTCCGGCGCAGCGCCTCGGCGGCGTGCACCCTCTCGGTCACGTCCTCGAAGGCGAGCAGGATCATCCGAAGGCGCGCCCCGCCGCTGTACAGGCAGCGCGCGTTCAAGAGCATGACCCGGCGGCCGACTTCCGGGAATTCGTGATCCACTTCAAAATCTTCAAACTGCGTTTGCTGCGGAAGAATCTCCTCTAACATTCTCCGCAGTGCCGGGATGTCCCACTGTCCATTCCCGAGGCTGAAAATGGAGGCACCATGTGTCTCCTCTCTCCCCACCTGGAACATCCGGTAGAAAGCCTTGTTGGCAGTTCTCACGCGCAGGCGCTCGTCGAGCACGAGGAGGGGCTTGCGCACCGTCTCGACGATGCTCTCGGCGTAGCCGCCTACCTCCTCCGGTCGCTCTAGCGTTAGCTCGTTCATGATTGCAATCTCCTACCCGCTAGGCGTCAGCCGGCGGTCGCGCCGTCGGCCCGCATTGCCTGAACCATGCTCGCGCAAATCGCCGCCAGCCTTTCAAGGTCTTTCGACTTGTCCAGGAAAAAGTCCGCCCCGAGCGCCATGCATTTTTTTCTGTACTGGGGGTAGGCGTGATTCGTCAGCATCATCACTAAGGGCGGACTGGGGCCCCGCTTGATCGCCTTCAACACGTCGATACCGTTCCCGCCGGGCATCTGAATGTCCAAGATTACGAGGTCGGGATTCAGACTCCTGACCCCTTCGATGGCCTCGGCGGCGTTCTTGGCCTGCCCGACGACTTCCGCCCCCTCTATGTCGGAAAGCAAAGCCGTCAACCGCTCCCGCACCGGGTCTGAATCGTCAGCGATGAAAATCATCATTATTCACCCGCCTCGTCGGGTCTGGAGCTTTTGCAGGGTAGTCTTTCCGCGGCGGAGGGGGTATCGGAAGGAAGATGATTATTACGTAGGGATCTGGCCGATTCTTCTGTCGGTCTTTGTCTGACACGCCGGAGACGCCGCGGGCGCGCTCCGGGTGAGAGGGCCGGGTGCTTCACGCTGCCGGCGGTTCCCGCCGGTAGCGCTCAACCGACGAGGCCGTTTTTTAAGGCGTAGTGAGTTAACTCTGCGTTGGTCCTCATCCCCATCTTCCCGAGGATGCGGGCCCGGTAGGTGCTGACGGTCTTCACGCTCAACGACAGTTCCTCGGCAACCTCGCCGACCGTTTTCCCCGAGGCGATCAGGCAGAGCACGTTGTACTCACGGTCAGACAAGCTTTCGTGGGGCGGCTTCTCCCGGTCAATCTCGACACTTGAGGCCAGCAACTCGGCCAGCTTGGGGCTGACATACCTCCCGCCTTCGAGCACTTTTTTAACCGCCTCGATCAGGTATTCCGCCGCGCTCTCTTTAGTCATGTAGCCGGACGCGCCAGCCCTTAAGACCCGAACGGCGTACTGCTCTTCGGGGTGTGAGGTCAGGATTAGGACGGGCACTTTCGGGCGCTCGCGCTTCAGCTCCCTGAGGACTTCAAGCCCGCTCCTTCCCGGCATGCTGATGTCGAGGATGATGATGTCCCAGCCCTGCTCGCGGGCGAGTTTTAGGGCCTCGCCCGCGTCCTGTGCCTCGCCGACCGTCAGGGACCGATACTCGTCGGCCAGGAGCTGTCTCAGCCCGCGCCGCACGACCGGGTGATCGTCTGCGATTAGTACCCTCATGCGCCTCCACGCACCTCCGCCGCGGCCGCGTCACGCGAGGGGGATACGTACGGTGACTGTCGTCCCCCGCCCCTCCGCCCCTGACACCTCAACCCGGCCCCCGAATAACATGGCGCGCTCCCTCATTCCCAAGAGCCCGAGAGACCTGGACTCGGCTGCTTCCCTCTCCTTGATGCCCCTGCCGTTGTCCGAGACCTTTAAGATCAAACTCCCGCCGTGCTCCTCCATACACACCTCTACGCGGCTGGCCCCGGCGTGGCGGGTGACGTTGGTGAGAATCTCCTGAAAGATGCGGAACAGGGCCGTAGACCTTTCCGGACTCAAGGGGATGTCTTCCTGAAGGGAAACGATCCGGCACTCGATCTCGGCCCGCTTTTGGAACTCCCGCGCCTGCCACTCGATGGCCGCGGCGAGACCCAAGTCGTCCAGCACGGACGGCCGCAGTTCAGTCGAGATGTTGCGGACTTTGCGGATGGTCTCGTCGATGAGTTCGGTGGCCGACCGGAGCTTGTGCTGCACCCCGTCGCGGCTCTCCGGCGATAGCCTTTTGCCTATCCACGACAGGTCCATCTTCAACCCGGTGAGCGCGCCGCCGAGTTCGTCGTGAATCTCGCGGGCGATGCGGATGCTCTCCTCCTCGCGGGCCGTCTGGAGGCGCACGGAGAGCGCGCGCAGTTGTTCGTTGAACCTTTCCAACTGCTCCTCCGCCCGCCTGCGCTCCGTCACGTCCTGCGCGGTGCCGAACATCCGGGCGGGCCGGCCGCCCTCGCCGACGTTGACCGCGCCGCGGGTGTGAAGGATACGCACGAGCCCGTCCGGTAGGAGTACGCGGTGATGAGTGGTGAACGACCCCGCCTCGGCGAGTGCGGCCGCGATGGTGCGGCTCATCTGCTCACGGTCGTCCGGGTGGACGCGCTCCAGGAATGCTTCGTAGGTGGCACCGAACTCCTGCGGCTCAAGCCCGAAAATGCGATACAACTCGTCAGACCAGGTGACGGTATTCGTCAGGATGTCCCACGCCCAGCTACCGATGTGGGCCAGTTGTTGGGCTTCGGCCAGCTGCCGCTCACTCTGTTTGAGCCGATCCTCCTCCCGCTTCCGCTGGGTGATGTCAACCGAGAGGCTGACGACACAGATCAACTCCCCCTGCTCGTCGTAGATCGGCGAGTGGGTGATTAACGCCGGGAACGTGACGCCGTCGCCGCGCCTCACGAGCAACTCGGCAGACCAACTCTGCCCCGCCTTGAGCTTCGACCAGACCTCCTCCGCCTGTTCCCGCGCGGCTTCCGCGAGCATGATGTCGATGATGTTGCGGTTCCCCATCTCGGCGGCAGACCGGCCGTAGAGTTTCTCGGCGAACCTATTCCAGTAGGTGATGCGGCCGTGCAAGTCGGTCGCGATCACGGCCTGCTCGACACGGTCGAGCAGGTGAGCCTGAAAACGGGCGGCCGCCTCGGCGCGCCTCCGCTCGGTTACGTCGTTAGAGAGGACGATGACGGCGGGCCTTCCCTCGAAGATGATTTCGTCCGAGGTGATCTCCGCGTCGAAGACCGTCCCGTCCCTCTTCCGGTGCCTCCAGACGCGCGACTTAGTAACCCCGTAATCGCGCCTGTTCAGCACGCCGAGTAAGGCGGGCACATCTTCGGGGGGCCGGATCTCTTTGATGGTCATGCGGAGGAACTCTTCGCGGGGGAATCCGTACTGCCGGACGGCCGCCTTATTAACGTCTAGGAAGCGGAGGGTCTCGAAGTCGTAGACCCACATCGGCAACGGGTTGTTCTCGAAGAACAGGCGGTATCGACCCTCGGAAGCGCGCAGCGCCTCCTCGCCCTGCTTGCGCTCCAAGAGGCGCGCGGCTTTGGCGATTAGCTGTACGGGGTCGTAGGGGGCTTCCAGGTAGTCGTCGGCCCCGGCCTGGAGCCCCGCGACCGCGTTGGCGCTGCCGACCCTTTCGGCGCTGACGAGCATGACCGGCGTCAGGCGCGTGCCGGACTCTGCGCGCAGGCGGCGGCATAGCTCGATGCCGTCGAGGCGGGGCATATTCACGTCGCTAATGATGAGGTCAGGCCGCCGGCTCGAAGTTAATTCCAGTGCCGCCTGCCCATCCCCCGATGACAGTATGTGGTACCCGGCCTTTTGGAGGAGGAACTCCATCAAGCCGAGGTGATCGGGGTTATCATTAACGATAAGAATCGTTTGTGAGGCTTCAGACATAATTTAGACCAGCCCCCGCCGAAAGGGCAGGCGGCCAGACTACCCTATGACTATGATTCCGGGGGTTGTAAGGACAGACCTGCTCAGTTTGCGAACCAACGCCCCGAGGCTTGCCGTGCCCGCGTCGCCCGATCCTGAAGGAGAGCGCGGGCCGGTGAGACCGGCAGCCGGCCGCGTAAGGATGCGGCCGAGAAGGCGATGGATTCGCGGGTGCGATATTACTGCGGGCGGCGGGGGAATACAAGATTAATTATTTAATTGCACAGGTCATCTGACGCTGCCTCCCGCCCGCTGGCCGCCCCAGGTGATGCGCTTCGAGAACTGGGGCGCGATGGGGCATCAGGGGCGGAATGTCTCACCTTATCGCCCTAGTCGCGCTTCCCGGCCTCTTCGCCGCGCACCCGCGGGCCCACGCCGAACGATTTACGCAGGAATCTCGCCCGGCCTATTCGGCGGCTGACAGCCCCCGTTTGGAACATCTGTTGCTAAACAGAGCGGCCGGGCGCTTGTTAACTCTTGAAAGCCTTACCCGACGGGTATCTGAGTGGGAAACACAGTGCGACTGTCGAGCCTGTACTTCGACGACGGGGCGACATGTCCGGATATTTTCAGGCAGATGTTCCGCGCCGGATGCGAGACGCGCACGACGAAGACTCTCGGGGCGTCCCACTGCGTGCTGGACGAAGCGACGTTCGACCTCATCTTCAGTAACTACTGTATGCCTTGGACTAACCGCACAACTTCCCTGCGGGAGGCGGCCACGGCGCAGCCCGACTGTTACCGCGTTATGCCGGCGGGGCGTGGGACTTAGGCGGTTTGGTGCCGAGTTGAGTAGCGGGATCACACGCCTCTTCCTCAAGAGGCTCTAGAGCGAGGCGTCCGTGTGGACGTCTTTAGAGTCGGCGGGGTCGTTCAGATCTCTTGCCGGCAGCCCTGATGGCCGGCGTGAGCGCCCAGCGCGCTTACCAACGTAAACATTATGGACAACTCAAGGAGCCCGAAGAAAATGAAGAGCGCGACGGAAGGCGGCAACAGAACCGCCCCGCTGGAGTGGGGCGTCAATACTTATAAGTACCTCGTCCTCCTGATGGCCGTCTCCCTCCCCACGGCAGCCATCGCTTATCTACAGGCGTTCGGCGACCCGCAGTTGAAGGCCAACTCCGTCCACTTCCACGAGGTCGCAATCACCTTCGCACTACTCATCTCGGTCTTCGTCACCTGGGTCGCCTACCGGAACTATAAACAGAGCGGCGAGCAATTCCTGCGGTTCGTAACGCTGGCTTTCCTCAGCTTCGTTATGCTCTACGCCCCGCACGGTATCCTCTCGCGCGAGAGCGCACACCACCTGACGCTATTCCTCGTCTTCGGCCCCGTCTCCCGGCTCGCGATGGCGGTCTACCTGTTCGCCGGGCTGCTGCGCTTTAAGCATCACCCGGACGAGGTAGCCGTCAGGAGCAAAAAGAGCCGTTGGTGGCCTCACATCATACTGTTCGCCGCAGGCGGGCTGGCGGTCTACGCGTTCGGCTCGCGCCTAAACTTTACCGTCCCGCAGGTGAAAACCGTCGAGGCCGCGTCGCTGGTCGTGCTCGTCGCCTCGGTTCTGCTGATGCTGCTAAGGGGCATCCGCAAGCTGCTGATGTGGTATCACATGTTCGCGCTCCTGCTCTTCATCCAGGCGTCGGCGGCGTTCCTCCTCGGGCGACCCTGGAACCACATGTGGTGGCTCGCACACGCCATCTCCGCGGCCGGTTTCTTCGTCCTCGGCTACGCCGTTATGCGCGCACAGCAGACAACCCGCTCCTTCTCGACCATCTACAATGAGGTCGAGTTGTACGCGACGCTGCGCGCCCGCACCGGGGCGCTGGAGAAGGCCAACGAGCGGCTGGAAGAGAACAGCCGCCAGTTGGAACAAACCCTGGCAGAGCGCAACCGGGAGGCGGCCGAGAAGGAGAAGCTCATCGGCGAACTCGAAGCGGCCCTCTCGAAGGTCAGGACGCTCAGTGGGTTGCTGCCGATCTGCGCGTCCTGCAAGAACATCCGTGACGACAAAGGCTACTGGACACAGATGGAGGCATATATTAGCGAGCACTCGGAGGCCGAGTTCAGCCACAGCGTGTGCCCGCCCTGCGCCCAGAGGCTTTACCCCGAAGCGTACAGCAAGCTGTACGCGTAAAATTTCTTGGGCCGGAGATGCTAAGCGGACACCTCTTCGGCCGCTTTAGCAGCTCGGCATATAATTTAGGGTAGTGTTGCACGAAGTGTTGTGAGGTGAGCAGGGGCTTGGGCGGGCTCCAGTTTAGAGGCCGGGCCGCCGGGTCGAGTGAGTTAGACGCGGCCTCGGCGTTGCCACATAACAGGTCGCGGAGGCGGCACGTCTGCCAGTCTCGATGCGTGGCCGACAAGCCTCGGCGCCGGCACCGCACCCGCAACCGGCGCGACTATCACCCGGCGCTCGCGCGGCGCGGCAGCCTCACCCTCCCGGTCGCGTCTCGCGCCGTCGGCGCTCGGCGTGACCGGAGGGCGCGCCGCGGCGGAGCCGTGGCCGAACCGTTAACACGCGGGTTCGCTTAAATCTTCACGCCCCTCACTTCAGGACACCGGGAGCCAGGCACGATGCACGGTCAACACGCCTCACATGCCAGCCGTAATAGGGTAGTCACCGCAACCAGCACGCTTGTTTTAGTCGTGGGCGGCTTAGTGCTCTTCGGGTGGGCGCTGGACGTGGAGGCGCTCAAGCGCGTCTTCCCGAGGCTGGTCGCGATGAACCCGGTCACCGCCCTGGCCCTCATTCTTCTCGGCCTCTCGTTGCGCCTTTCCGGGGCGGAAGGTAGCGGCCGGAAGACTCGGCTCGCCGCGGGACTGTGTGCCGCGCTCGCCGCCGCGGCCGGGCTCCTCAAGCTGACCGAGGTCGTGTTCGGCCGGGCCGCCGGCGTCGATCAACTGCTCTTCGCCGGTAAGCTGGCGGGCGACTTGACGGGGCAGCCCAACCGCATGGCCCCGAATACGGCGTTGAACCTCCTCCTGTCCGGGTGCGCCCTGCTACTCCTCAACGTAAAGGTTCGCGGCGGCTTCCGTGTAGCCCAGTCCTGCATCGTCGGGTCCGTCCTCGCCTCGCTGATCCCCGTCGTCGGCTACGCCTACGGCACGAGGATGCTCTACGGCGTCGGCCAGTTCATACCGATGGCCCTGCACACGGCCGTCACCTTTCTGGCACTCGGCGTCGGCAGCCTGTTCGCCCGGCCCGGCCGTGGTTTGACGGTGGCGATAGTGGATAAAGGGGTGAGCGGCGTGATGGCGCGCCGCCTCCTGCCGGCCGTCATCGCCTTGCCCGTCGTCATCGGGTGGCTGAGGCTGGAGGGGCAGCGGCTGGGGCTTTATGAGAATGAGTTGGGCGTGGCGCTGATGGCCGTGGCGCACATACTGATCCTGGCGACGCTCGTGTGGTGGAGTTCGTTCCAACTCTTCCGCGTAGACGGCCGGCGGAGGCGGGCCGAGGCGCAACTGCAGGAGTTAACCTTAACGGACGAGTTGACGGGGCTGCGCAACCGGCGCGGCTTTTTCCTACTGACGGAGCAGGAGTTCAAGCTGGCGCGAAATAATCGGACGGGGATCCAGTTGTGGCTCATCTACGCCGACCTCGACGGCCTGAAGAAGATCAACGACGGCCTGGGGCACGACGCCGGCTCGCGGGCCATTGTTCAGACGGCGGAAGTCCTCAGGAGTACTTTCCGCGACTCGGACATTATAGCCAGGCTGGGCGGGGACGAGTTCGTGGTGCTGGCGGTGGGTAACGCCGCCGACAGCGGGAGTATTATGGCGGCACGCTTGCGGGAGAACCTTCGCGGTTACAACCTCAGGGAGAGGCTGCCGTATCGTTTATCTTTGAGCGTGGGGGTATTGCGGGTCGACGCCGAGCGGGCGGCGTCTATCGAGGACGTCCTCAAGGAAGCTGATCAAGCAATGTATGCGGATAAACGCGGCAGGAAGGAGAGGCAGGGGTCTGGCCACTCCTGGAACAACGAGTTCGCATGACCGCGAACGGAGGGGCGTAAGGGGAATGGCGACCGAAGGCGTCTTCAAAGGCCCGAGGAGGGCACTCGCCTCAAACATTCCGGAAAAAGTTTCCGACCTGAGCCCCGCGGCGGGTTTCAGCCTTCCCCCTCGCCGGCCGCCGACCCGAAGTCCTCGACGAGCGTCCGCAGGTCGTCCCGGTTCTCGTCCGACAGCCCCCCGAACCCCACGCCGAAGCCGACCCGCTCCATGTAATAGCGGACCTCGCCCTGGAGTACGCGCGCACTGGGCAACTCCAGCAGCACGTAGACGGCCCGGCCGCGCGCCACCTCCCTGTCCGTCTGGACGAAGCAGCCGCCCGTGCCGAGGCTCGTGATCCTGCCCTGCTCCTCGCACCCCTCGGTGAGGCCCCAACGCGTGACCCAGTTGAGCCTGATGCGCGGGTCGCGCCGCCGCGCCCGGCCGCACTTCCAACAATCCCAAGATGACTCGCCGTTGCCCTCGGCGCACTGCGTACACTTCCACATAAGGCGTGAGGCCCCCCTTCCGCCGCGCGGAGGTGTCGCGGGGCGAGGTACTACGAAGTTCAGCTTACTCTTTCCGGCGGGCCGTCATCTGCGGGAGAGCATCCCCCACAGGCCGCCCCCGAGCTCGGCGCGCTCGCGCTCCTCGCGCTTACGCGCGGCCAACTGAGCGCGCCTCTCGGCCACGTCCCTTTGCCACGCCGCGCGCAGCGGCCCCGCGTTGAGGACGCGCACCCTGGCCGCCATGTACCGCTCGAAGTAGTCTTCGGCCGCATCGACTTGGCCTTGCGCCAGCAGCGAGTAAGCATTCGCGATCAGCTCGTTGTCGTTCACGTCTTTAAGATCGGCAGAGGGGTTGATTAAGACGTCGGTCGTGGCGCGGAGGCCGGTTGCGAGCGGCGGGCGAGGCGCCCCGCACTCTCAAGATCGCGGTAGTAGTCGGCGAGCAGGAGCGCGAGCGCCGCCCGCGCCGCCTGCGGCATCTCGGCGAAGCGGACGCCGAAGCCGAGCTCGATTCGGTAAACGATCTCGCCCGTGATGCGCAGCCCCGCAGTTGCCTCGTGCGGGAGGGTAATCACTACGCGCTCGCCTACCCCCGCGGGGTCTGAGGTTATGACGAAGCAGCCGCCTGTGCTGAGATCGCCCGTGTCGGCGCGCCGGGACTGCTCGCCAGACCGCCCCCACGTGACGGGCAGCAGCATCGGGGCGCGCGGCGAGTGGCGGCGCTCTGCCTTGCGAGAGCCGAGTGCGACGTGTGCCGGCGAAGTCGGCTCGCCCTGCCGCTGCCTGAGATGGTCTAATTTAACCGGACGCGATCCTCTCGCTAGAATAGAGCGATGAGAAAGTACGACGAAGAGTTTAAGCGCGAGGCCGTCAGAAAGATTCACGACGGGCAGTCGGTGGCCTCGGTCGCGCGCGAGGTGGGC
>DATCVD010000164.1:0-2214 GCA_036567125.1 Pyrinomonadaceae bacterium
CCGCGCGGCCGGTCACGAGCCGGTCGTCGAGCACCTGTCGAACTCGGCCGCGACGTTCGCGCACCCCGCCGCGCGCGGCTCGATGGTCAGGCCCGGCGGCGTGCTCTACGGCCTGTGGCGCGACGTGTTGCAGCCGAAGGACAGGAGCGCGCCGCTCCGGCCCGTAATGAGCCTGCGGACGCGCGTCGCGCTCGTCAAGCGCGTGCCGGCCGGCGAGACGCTGGGCTACGGCCGCACCTTCGAGCTGAAGCGCGACAGCCTGATCGCGACGCTGCCCGTGGGCTACGCCGACGGCTACGCGCGCGCCCTCTCGAACCGCGGCCGCGTCGTCGTCCGCGGCCGCTTCGCCCCGGTCGTCGGCCGCGTCTCGATGGACTTGACGCTCGTTGACGTGACGGACGTGCCCGGCGTCTCGCCCGACGACGAGGCGACGCTCCTCGGCGAACAAGGCGGCCTCGCGGTGACGGCCGAAGAGTTAGCGAAACTCTGCGGCACGATCTCCTACGAGATCACGTGCGGGGTCAGCCGCCGCGTCCCGCGAAAAGCCGTGAATCGTGAATCGTGAATCGTGAATAGAAGAAATCAGTTCTGATCGATTCACGATTCACGATTCACGATTCACGATTCACGGCCTTCGTCAGTTGAGCACGAAGTTGTACGTGATGACGCCGGCGACCTTGACGGGCTGGCCGCCGAGGATCGTGGGCGTGAAGCGCGCCTGACGCGCGGCGGCTTCGGCGGCGGGCCGGAGCATCGCGGGGCCGTTGACCGCGCGCGCGGAGACGACCCGGCCGCTCTCGTCGATCAGGATTTCGACGTTGACCGGCCCCTGCGTCTTCGTCACCTTGGCGATGGCCGGGTAGGGCGGCACGGGCTTCGTGATCACCTTGCTGTTGATCACGCTGCTCGGCGCGCGGATGAGTCGCTGCGGCGTCGGCGTCGGCGCGGGGGCGGGCGTGGGCGGCGGGATGTCTTCCCCCGACTCGACGCGGACGGGCGCGGGCGTTCGGCCGCGCGCGAGTTGACCCGAACCGTTGCCGTCACCCGGCCCCGTGATCGCGCCGCCGCCGAGCAGATCGATGTCGCGGCCGGTGATCCGGTAGATGCCGCCCGGCAGTTCTTTGTGCTGGTTGGGCCGCGTCGAGACGGTGTCGGGCGGCGCGGTGCTGCTGTTCAGTTGCGCGATCGCCGTGGCCCGCTCCGGCACGACGTTGTCGCGTGCGGCCGTTTGGTTGCCGCGCGGGCGCTGTGGCTCCTCCGCGCGCGCGGGCGCGGACTCGACGGGCACGGGCGCGACCATCGCGGTGAGTTCGAGCGTCTGGCGTTCGAGCCGCGCGTCGTAGGCGACGACGCTGGCGACGCCGGAGGCGGCCAAGAGCACGCCGTAGAGCGCGAGCGTGCCGAGCATGAAGCGCCCTTTGCGGGCGAGGTCTCTCCTGTGCGAGCCTGATTCGATCAGGTTATTGAACATCTCTTTCGTCCTCTCTAGACAGGTGCCGAGCGGGTCTCAGGAGGGGACGCCCCGTGTTAGACTCCGCGCGCGCGCCGGTTGTTCCCGCCGGCGCGCGCGCCTCGCAAGTCTCCCCGTCGCCGAACGAACAAGGGTCGTCCGGCGTGCAGCCCACACCGGCAAGAGTGAAACGGCGCGCGGCGTCTCCGGGCCGCCCGCCGCTCTGGGAGAGGACGAACTCAGTTATGTCTCAGCAGCAAACATCTCCCGCCGTCGCGGGATTTGCCCGTGAGGAAAATTATCAGCCGTTAGCTTTTAGCTGTTAGCTTTTAGCAGAACCAAAAATCCGAGTGGAGGTGAAAGCTGAAGCTGTTTCTTCCGGCTAACAGCTAACGGCTAACGGCTAACAGCTTCTGCCGAGTGATGAGCGACAAAATCACCGTTTACGAAAAGCCGACTTGAACGACGTGCCGGGAGGTTGACCGGCTGCTCCGTGAGAGCGGCGTCGATTTCGAGCGCGTGAACTACTTCGTCGAGCCGGTGGGCGAGGCGAAGCTGCGTGAGCTGATCGGGAAGCTGGGCGTCAGGCCGCGCGAGCTGCTGCGGACGAAAGAGGCCGCCTACCGCGAGCTTAACTTGGGGGGGCGCGAGCTGGCGGACGAGGAGATCATCCGCCTGCTCGTCGAGCGGCCGGAGCTGTTGCAGCGGCCCATCGTCGAGCGCGGCGCGCGGGCCGTTCTCGCGCGGCCCGCCGAGCGACTGCG
>DATCVD010000165.1:0-12375 GCA_036567125.1 Pyrinomonadaceae bacterium
AGGACGCCGCGCGCGGGCATCACGCCCCCGCGGCCCGAGCCGGCGGCGAAGCAACCGCACAGCCGCGCGTGCCCGACGTTGACTGCCTCGACCAGAACGGAAAGAAGCTGCGCTTCCACACCGACCTCGTCAAAGGCAAGGTGGTGGTCATCAACTTCATCTTCACGAACTGCACCTACATGTGCACGAGAATCGGGGAGAGCGTCGCGCGGTTGCAGACGGCCCTCGGCGACCGCGTAGGCCGTGACGTGCACCTCATCTCGGTGAGCACCGACCCGGGCAGGGACACGCCCGAGAAGCTCAAGGCGTGGGCCGCGCGGCTGAAGGCGAAAGACGGCTGGACGCTGGTCACGGGCGAGAAGGCGGAAATGGATCGACTGCTCAAAGTGCTGACCGGCGACGCCTCCGGCAACAAGACCCACTCGCCGCTGCTGCTCATCGGCAACGAGGCGAAGAACGTCTGGGCCGAGAGTTACGCGTTCGAAAACCCGGCCCGGCTCATTCAGCAAATCGACCGCGTGAGTGGCGTCGCCGCCGCCGCGCCCTGATTCCAGCGGCCCGCCGTCGCGTCCGCGATGTAGGTCAGCTAACGAAGGCGCAGAGGGCGTCGGCGGGTTTACGCACCCGCTGACGCCCTCTGCGCGTGATGTCGGGGAGTAGTTACGACACTGCCGCAAGAATGGGACTCACTACTTCGACGCCGAGATGTCGAAGATGCGCATGCCGGGGAGATGGGAAGCCGCTCCCGACGCCTGACGCCGAACTCGGCGGCGCGACCGCACGCGGCTCTTATGCTATTCGCGCCGGAGTCCTTTTCCGGCGCTAGCCCCGCTTCTTATCGGGCCGCGGGGTGAACCCGCGGCTCGCCGGCTGTTTCTTCTCCGGCGGGTCAAAGCCCTGCCCCTTGCCCGCAACCGGCCGCTCCGCGATCTGCTTGCGGACGGCTTCCTTAACCCGCTTCTTGGCGCGTTTATTCATGGCGGACATTATACAGCAGGGGGATAGCTGTTATCATTCGGCCCATATGGGCAAGGGCAACGGGAGTCTCGTCGTCAAGCGCACCAGCGCCGGCCTCGGCTTATTCACCCTCAGGGCGATCCCGCGCAACAGGCGGGTGGTCGAATACATCGGCCCGATCCTGACCAGCGAGGAGGTGGAGAGGCGGGCCGGGAAGTACTTCTTCGAACTCGACGCCCGGCGCGCAATCGACGGCAGCTCGCGCGAGAACATCGCCCGCTACATCAACCACTCGTGCCGCCCGAACGCCCGCGGGTACACCACCGGCAACCGCATCTGGATATGGTCGCTGAGGGAGATCAAGGCCGGGGAGCAGATCACCATCGACTACGGCGAGTCGTACTTTAACGAGCACATCAGGCCGGTGGGCTGCAAGTGCGAGGCGTGCGCGAGCAGACCCAAGAGCGGATCAAAGAAACGTTGAGCGAACGTTAGGCTTTCATGAGCTGTTCCTTCGGCGCGCGGCCGCCTCAGGCTAGGCGTCGGCGGCGCGCGCTGAAAATCCCGGCCACGAAGTGGGCCGCCGCTCATCTGCTTTCGAGGATTATTCGCCGCCTTTCATAATCAACGACCACTTCGAACTGTTTTAAGATTCCGGTGCCGATTGCGCCCGCGAAAATGGAGTTAGAGCCTTCCCTCTCAAGAAAGAAGGAGGCGTCCACCCGGCCCAGCATTAGCCCGCTTAGTTTGAACTCACGCACCCGCGCGGCGGGCACGTTTGTTAACTCGCCGGTGAGGGTTCGCGCGCCGCCGCGGCCCTCCCGCGGCCCGTACTTCGTCAGCAGATCATGCTCGTCGATAAATTTCCCGAACAGAGCGAGAGACCCGTTGTAGCCGGTGTCCAGCTTGAACCAGCCGGCGTGGCCGTCCACCTCCGCCCTCACCTGCGGGATTAACCCTCCGTGGAATTTTAACGGCAGCACTACGCCGCCGCCCCGGTAGCGGAAGGCGTCGGGGGCGGTCAGGGTTAGGAGTGACCGTCGGAAATCTATGCGGACGGTAAAACGTTTGAAAAGTTCCGCCCCGAGGAAACCCTGAAAGGGGTAGGAGGCCGGAAAGGTCGTGACGAAAAAGCTCTGCCGCGCGAGCGCGAACCCGCCGACCCGCACCTCGGCCACGCATGCCCGGCCCGCACTAACCGTCGCCCGCCCGCCCGAATCTATCACCCCTCCGCCTTCGACTTTCAGCCCTAACGATTGGGCGAGTTCGGGCGTCATCACGTTATGACTCGCGCCCGTGTCGAGCAGGAAGCGGAACGGGCCTTTGCCGTTGACGGTGGCTTCGACGACGATTAAATCACCCGCCGGGTCGAAAGGGATATTGGTTGAACTCTCCCCCTCCACGTAGTCGAACTCCGGCGCAGCGACAGGCAAGGCGGCGGCAGAAACGGCGAGCGGGGAAGGGAACAAGCAAATAAATATGATCCAGTTGAACATTCTTCTCATACGTTAACGCGAATCAAGCGCCCGATTCGCCGGCCGCGAACGCTCCGCGACAGGACGGCAGAATCCGGCGGAGGCGGCGCAGGCTTCGGCGCGGCGGATAATCCTTCGCAAAAGGGACGCGGGGCGTCTTACGGCGGGCTACGACATTCACGTCTTGGCCGGGGAGGGTTCGTTGGCGTAACGCCACGATAAAGCGTAGGTAATGAGCCGCCCTGCTAAACGAAGGCCGCGCCGGGCGGCCCATCCCACCCGATCCACTCAAGGTCGAATTCGATATGCCTACCCGTGCTTCAAAGACGCGGGTTCCCAGCCGGTGAAGAGGACTAACCTGACGCCCGCATCACCCGCGCCCCTATTCAACGTGCGTGAGAGGCGGCGCGGAAGGGCGTCGGTTGCATGCCGTTGTTAGCTGCGGCGTTAGCTTTCACCACGCCGACGCCCGCGAGCGTCCATCAGACGGCTAGCACGTACCTCGCGAGCGGGCCGATGCGGGCGAGAGTGTCCGGGCGCATGCGCTCAGGCAGGTTGACCCCGGAGCCTGCCCCACGACGGATATAAGCGCCCTGTATTGAGCGGCGCGGCTCGCCGGAAGAATTCGCCGTGTGCCCATGCCAGACCGACCCGTTGTAAACGATAACGGAACCCGCCGGGCCGCACGCCACGATCTGGTCTTGATGCTCTGCCGGAGGGTCGTTCGTCAACTCGCCCGGAACAGTTGACCATTCGTGCGAGCCGGGGATGAAGCGCGTGGCCCCGTTGTCGCTCCTGAACTCATCCACCATGTAGATGAAACCTACCATCGGCCACCCGCCCGCGTCGCGCTCGAAGTCTACGTGAAGGGCCTGCGCCCCCGAGCGCGGTCTGACAGTCCTTGCGAGCAGCGTGCTCAGCTTGAACGGCCGCCCGATGACGCGACAACACGCCTCAAGGACGGGCTGATACACGTACAACTCGTCGAACTCCGAACCCCGGTTGACGAAATCGTGGACGCGGGTCGTCGTGCTGCCGACGCCCACATCATCGTGACTCGCGGAGGCCACGGCGGAATCGTAGGCCGCCGCCAGTTGCGCCAACCCGCCGGGAGCCACCGGGCCGGGGATGACGGCGAAGCCTGAGCCGCGCAGGTCTCGGAGGGCGGCCGCGGGGAGTTCGCGGCCCGCGCCGATTACGCTGAACCAGTCGTGCATACGCGCGGGGTGTCCGGCCGTCTCAAGCCCGGCGGCGGCAGGGCGCATAAAACTCTAAAGACGACATTCAACCTGTAACGCACGTCAGACGCGCGCCTTGTTAGATCTAAATGCCACCCGCGCCGCACAAATTTCACTCCTGTCTGAGCGCGATAAGCGGATCAACTTTGGTGGCCCGCCGGGCCGGGATGTAGCAGGCCAGCAACGCCACGACCCCGAGCAGCGCCGGCACGCCCGTGAAAGTTAAAGCGTCGGTCGCGCTAACGCCGAACAGCAAGCTCTGTATGAACCGCGTTAAGGCGAGTGATGCGATCAGCCCGAGGCCCACCCCCATCGCCGCCAGCCGCATCCCTTGTTTGACGACCAGCCTCAACACGTCGCCGGTGCGCGCGCCGAGGGCCATCCGGATGCCGATTTCATGCGTCCTCTGGCCGACGGTGTAGCTCACGATCCCGTACAGGCCCACGGACGTGATCGTCAGGGCGAGCGCCGCGAAGACGGCCATCAGCAGCATCAGGAAACGCTTGTCGGCGACGTTATAGGCCACCAAGGATTCGACGCTCCGCACCTTCCACACCGGCTGATCCTTGTCCACCTTCCACACGGCCTCGCGCACGGCTTGGGACAGCCCCATCGGCTCGACCTTCGTGCGCACGACGACGGTGGCGAAGAAGCCCGGTGACTGGCTGTAGCAGTTGTAAAGTTGCGGCTGCTGCGCCTCACTCAGCCACATGTGCTTGGCGTCGCCGACGACGCCGACGACCGTACCCGTCGTGTCCGAATCGACGATCCTTACCTGCTTGCCGACGGGGTCTTGGTTCGGCCAGAAGCGGCGGGCCATCGTCTGATTGACGACGAAGACGGCGGGCGCGTCGAGCCGGTCGCGGTCGTCGAAGGCGCGGCCGTTGAGGAAGGGTATGCCCATGGTCTCGAAGTAGCCCGGCGTCGCGGTGTTGAACATGACCTGAGGCTCCTGACCTCTGGGCGGGGCTTCCCCGTCGGGCAGGGCGATGCGCACCGAGCCGCCGTTGCCGGTCAGGGGCAATCCCCTGATGAGCGCGGCCGACTCCACGCCCGGCACCCCCCTCAATTGCTCGACGACCTGACGGTGGAACTCCCACTGGGCCGAGC
Organism: Pyrinomonadaceae bacterium; assembly: GCA_036567125.1. Taxonomy (GTDB): domain Bacteria; phylum Acidobacteriota; class Blastocatellia; order Pyrinomonadales; family Pyrinomonadaceae; genus JAIVGV01. The sequence continues at coordinate 4,781 of DATCVD010000165.1, forward strand.
TTTCGACATACTTGTTACGCGGCAGACGGTATTCGAGCGTCAGTAAGTTTTGGGGCTTAAAGCCGGGGTCGACGTGAAGCAGCGTATAAAAGCTCTTGATGAAGAGCGATCCCCCGACCAGCAGCACGAGCGCGAGCGCCACCTGCACGACGACGAAGACGCTGCGCGCGCGGGGCGCGCCCGCGCCCTCGCCGCCGGTGCGCCCGCCCTCCTTCAGCGTCGTATGCAAGTCAATGCTTAGCAGCTGCCACGCCGGGCTGAGGCCAAAAAGGACTCCCGTCAGCACGGAAGCGCCGAGCGTGAACAGCAACACCGGCGCGTCGAGCCGCACTTCGCCCGCCGGCAGCACTCCGGGGTTGGCCGCCAGCAGCAAGTCCAACCCCCACCGAGCAAGGAGCAAGCCGAGACTTCCGCCCAGCAGGGCGAGCAGTGTTGTTTCGGTGAGCAACTGCCGCACGAGACGCCAACGGCCAGCTCCCAGCGCGGCTCGCAGGGCGAACTCCTTTTGCCGCGCCGCGCCGCGCGCCAGCATTAGATTGGCAAGGTTGGAGCAGGCGATCAGCAGAATGCAGCCGACCGCCGCGAACAAGGCGAGGAGGATGGGCCGGATGTTCCTCACCATCAGTTCTTCCAACCGCTCGACCTTCGCGCCCCGACCGGCGCTCTCGTCCGGGTACGCCTGCGCCATCTGCGAGGCGACGGCGTCGGCCTCGGCCTGTGCCTGTTCCGGCGTCACGCCCGGCCCGAGGTGGCCGACGCCGAAGAGATACCGCGCGTCGCGCCGCGGCGCGTATCCGGGGAAGCGCTGCGCCGTCATCCAGATTTCGACCTCCGGGTCGAGCGGGTGCCGGAAAGAGCTGGGGACGACGCCGATCACGCTGTACGGCTCGCCGTTGAGGACGAGTTTCTGGCCGGCCGGATCGGGGGCGGAGTTCAGGCGGCGTCGCCGGAACCCTTCGTTGACGACCACGACGCGCTCCGCCCCCGGCTGGTCTTCGCCGCGCGAGAACGTCCTGCCGGTGGAAGGCGTGAGGTTAAACACCTCGAAGAAGTTGGCCGTCACGAACGCGCCGCGCACGCGCTCGGGTTGCGCCCCGCCGGTAAGGTTAACGCTCTGCGTCTGCACGGCGGCGAAGTCTTCGAGCGTGGTGAGCCGCGCCGCGAAGTCCTGCGCCTCGGGGAAGGAGAGCGTGCCCGGCCCGGCGCTGTGCTGGGCGCCGGAAACGAGGACGAGCCGTTCTGAATCGTGGTAGGGCAGGGCCTTAAGCAGCACCGCGTTGACGACCGAGAAGATGGCCGTGTTAGCCCCGACGCCGAGGGCGAGCGTGAGTACGGCTACGGCGGTGAAGGCCGGGTTCTTCAGCAACGTCCGCAGGCCGTAGCGCACGTCTTGAATCAGTGTTTCGGCCGACGTGAATCCCCACATCTCTCTACTCACCTCCCGGAACAAAGTGTCGTTGCCCAACTGGCGTCTGGCGGCGTAGCGCGCCTCCTCCGGCTTCATCCCTCCGGCGACGTTCTCCTCGATCTTCATCTCAAGGTGGAACCGCATCTCCTCTTCCAGCTCGCGGTCGAACCGTCCCCGCCGCCGCAGGAAAAGGAGTCGCCTCCAGAATTCGAGGAACTTCTGCATGGGGTAAGGGCCGTTTTCAGGCCGGGTTCATCACGCGCGCGATGGCCTCGGTGATCCGGTTATAGGCGGCGCTCTCGGCGGCGAGTTGTTTACGCCCCAGCGGCGTCAGCCGGTAGTAGCGCGCGCGGCGGTTGTTCCCCGTCACGTCCCACTCCGAGGTGACCCAGCCCTTGATCTGGAGGCGCTGCAGGGCCGGGTAGAGCGAGCCCTCCTCGACCCGCAGCACGTCGTCGGAGACTTGGCGGATGTACTGGGCGATGCCGTACCCGTGCAGGGGGCCGCGCGTCAGAGTTTTGAGGACGAGCATCTCCAACGTGCCGGGCATGAGGGGGCCTTTAGTAGATTCTTTTCCCATAGATCATCTTTCCATAGATAAACTATGTATAAGGTCGCACTAATTCCCATACCTGTCAACCACGCCCCGCAGTTGGCACCGCCCCCATAGCAGCGGGTCTGTAACAGCACTAATATATGGATGACGGGGAAGTGGGCGGCTAGTTGTTTCCGGGCGCGGTAACTCCGATTCTCCTGCTCAAAGGCGGCGGCAATGCGCGAGCGCTCGCAGACGTGCCCGCCGAGCTGGCAGCGGTAGACGACCTTCGCGTACCAGCCGCCGCCGCCCGCGTCCCTCACCTCCGACACGAGCACCAGACCCGTCGTCGCAGGCCAGACTTGCCCGATGTCTGGCGTCGCCCGCCGCCTGCGGACGGCGTCCAACCAGATTCGTACGAATGAGCATGAGAACCGCGCCAACGGGCGGCCGGGTGCGTGCCTCTGTTAGGCCGCCGCGGCCACACCGCCGAAGCCCGCTGATGGCAAAGTAGTGCATGGCCGCGCCGAGGTAGGGAAGCATCACGCGCCCGCTCCGGAGGAAGAACAGGGCAACGCCAAACGATGAGGAGCGCCCGCCTGAGGATCGACCGCCGCTCGGTTACTTCTATCCCATTCGTCAACGGCGATTTCAACGGCGACGGCTCGGGCGACATCGCGGTCGCCGTCCGCGCCCGGCCCGCGATACGCCCGGCGAGCTAAACAGCGACTTCCCCAGCGCGCGCGTGGCCTTGCCGAAAATTTGCTTGACCACTTAAACCCTTTGCGGTTAGAGTGCAGCCCTCCCTGGCACATTGAAATTCCGGGCGGCGAAACGGATTACCCCCAAGTGCGTTCCTGCCGGCCGCGTCCGAACAGTCAGCCTCGCAATCGCCGTTCGTTCGTCTCTGTTAGCGGAAGTCTTGCCCCAGCATTCCCGCACTTCCGTTCAGTCTCACTGCAACCTTCTTAACCGGGCGCGGCGCGTAGCCCTTACCGCCACCTCCGTAACCTCTTTCTAAATTCGATCGATCCGTCCTGTGCCGTCAAAAAACCGACTGGCGGTCAGGCGTCCCTTCCCGTTTTTCGCCGGCAGACTTAGGCTTGCCGATCTCGCCGAAACACGGTCGTCCGGCCCCCGCGCGGGGCTTCACTCGCCGCTCCTCGCGCGCCGCCTCAAGTCAAGCGGGCAACTCACCCCACTTCCACCCGAAGTGGTCTCGACCCAGTAAGGAGTGAGAAGATGAAAGTCCTCAAACTGATTGTCATCGCGTTCGTCGCCTCGTTGCTCGTCACCTCGCTGGCACTCACGCCGGCCGTCCGGAGCCAGTCCGGCGCGACCGAGGCGCCTGCCAGCTTCGACAACCTCACTAACGGCTTCACGGACCAAGTCACCTTCGACGCCGACCGCGCCGCCTTCGAGCAGCGGGAGGAGAAGGGCACCGGCCTCGGGCCGGTCTTCAACGCGCAGTCGTGCGTCGAGTGCCACCAGAACCGCATCACCGGCGGCGTCAGTCAAATCATGGAGCTGAGGGCCGGGCACAGCGCGCCCGACGGGACGTTCGCCCCCGCGGCCGGCGGCTCGCTCATCCAGTCGCGCAGCATTAACACGACGATCCAAGAGCGCGTCCCCGGCGGGCCGCGCATCGCCTTCAAGAGCAACACCGGGCACATCAGCGTCATCGCCTTCGACCTCGACCCCGGGGCCGTGGGCAACACCCCCAAGTTGGGCACCTTCCCGACCTTCTCGCCCGACGGGCAGCGAGTCGCCTTCAGCCACGAGGGCAACATCTTCGTGATGAACACCGACGGGACGAATCCGAACCAGATTACAATCGATAACACTGACTTCGAGCCCGCGTGGTCGCCCGACGGGACGAAGATCGCCTTCAGCCGCGTGACCGGCGGCGTCGCACAGATCTTCACGATCACCCCGTTCGGCACGGAGGACACGAACCTCTCCAACAACGCCCTCGCCAACGACAGGCAGCCCGCGTGGTCGCCCGACGGGACGAAGATCGCCTTCCAGCGCACGCCGAACGCCATCAACCCACTCGGGAAGATTTGGACGATGAACGCGGACGGGTCGGGGCAGGCGCAGATCACCCTCGGCCTCGGCACCGACGAGCGCCCGTCCTACTCGCCCAACGGGGCGAACATCGCCTTCAGCACGAACCGCGACGGCAACTTCGAAATCTACAAGACGCCCGCGACCGGCGGCGTCGCGACCCGGCTCACCAACCACGCGGCCTCAGACCGCAACCCCGCGTGGGCGCCCGACGACTCGGCCATCGCCTTCGGCAGCGACCGCAACGCCGGCCTTAAAATCTGGGCCGTCGCGACCGACGGCAACCACCCGACCCAAGTCCACGGGAACAACGAGGGCGGGGGCGACCAGCCCGCCTTCACGAAGGACGTGGGCGAGACGATACGAACCTTCCGCGCCTCGCCCATCCTCGCGGGCCTCGGCTTCGTCGAGGCCATCGGCGACAACACCCTGATCGCGATCCGCGACGCCCAGCCGGTGGGCATGCGCGGCACGGCCATTCAGGTGGACATAACCGAGGCGCCGGATCAGACGCGCCTCGGGCGCTTCGGCTGGAAGAACTCAGTCGCCAGCCTGCTCAGCTTCTCCGCCGGGGCCTACTTGTTGGAGATGGGCATCACCAGCCCGCTCCAGCCGAACGAGCAGACCTCGCTCGGCCGCAACGTCATGTTCGCCGACACGGTGGCCGACCCCGAGGACACGGGCGGCGAGCAGGGGTTCGGCGAAGACGTCGAGGCGTTCACGCGCTTCATGCGCTCCCTCAAGGCCCCGCCCCGCAACAGCGGGATGGTCTTAAACGACGCGACCGACCCCGGCTCGCTGCTCTTCAACTCGCTGAACTGCGCGGTCTGCCACACCCGCTCGATCACGACCGCGCCCGTCGGCTCGGTCATCAACGGCGGCACCTTCACCGTGCCCCTCGCGCTCGGCAACAAGATCATCCACCCGTTCAGCGACTTCCTGCTGCACGACATCGGGACGGGCGACGGCATCGTGGAGACCAACGGCGAGCTAACCAGAAACAAGATTCGCACGGCGCCGCTGTGGGGTCTGAGGACGCGCGACAAGTTCATGCACGACGGCGGCTCTTCAAGCCCGCCCACGAACAGCGGCGCGCAGTCCTTCACCCTCAACGAGGTCGTCCTGCGCCACGCCGGGCAGGCCACCGCGAGCCGGACGGCCTATCAGGCGCTGACGCCGGTTCAGAAGTCGCAGCTCATCAGGTTCCTGAGATCGCTGTGAGGGGAATGGCCGCGGGGCGCACGCCCGTGCGCCCCGCGGCGAGCGGGGTAGTTAGCCGGGGGCGGTTTTGAATCCCGCCCCCGGCAGTCGTCACCCGCGGATACTCCGTGCCCGTAAACCTACCCGGAGCGCATCCGCGAGACTGGCCGCGCCCGCATGAACTTCAACGTCGCTTCCGCGGGCACGGTCTCCGCGAAGCACGCGAGGTTCGGCACGGGCGCTAACAGCAGTCGGTAGTTGTGGAAGTCGACGAGCAGCGGCGGCTCGTGGACTAGAGTCGGCCCGACGGTGGTGTTGCAAAGATATTTTTTGCAACACCACCATAATTTTTGCCCCGTCTCACCGACCGCTTACAGCTTCCGGCAGCCAAACATCTACACCTTCCGGGATGTCGAACCCTTTCGGCATGACGCCTATCACCGTATGTGTTCGCCCATTTAGTTCTAACCCCTGACCAATTATTTCAGGGTTCGACTCAAACCGCCGCTGCCATAACCCGTGGCCCACAACGACGACCGGCCGGTCGTTACGTCGGTACTCCTCGTCAATGAAGTAGCGGCCCAGCGAAGGCCGTTGACCAACCACTTGGATGAACTGCGGCGTAACGAACGCGCCGCGTACCGCGTGAGGGGCACGCGCCCCGACCAAGTCGACAGGCGCAATGCGGTAGCTGGTAGCCGGTGGCGTCGGGCGTGTTGAGCGAGAGCCGATTTGGTTACAAGCAGTGCACAAAAGGCAGCAGACCAGCAACCGAAGGAACTTCATCCGAGTTTGCATTTGCTCCCCCCTGCCAAGAGATAAGTTTCTCGAAACGCGGGCAGCCTAACCCTATGCATCGCCCGCGCGCGCACGGCCGCACGGCCCTTCAACTCTGGCGGGTGGCCTTCATGCCGACTCGGTTCGGGTGCGTGCCGCTGTTGGGCCACCGTGCGCGCGCCTCCCGCCAGCCGCCGCCCCTCACTCGGAGAGCCGGCCTCGCGTTATCCGCGTGAGCGGCTCGTTGACGTCGAACTTCTTGGCCCGCAGCCCCCTGATGCCGAACGCCTCCATCCGCTCGATCTTCGGCCCCAAGTAGGCGTCGAGCGCCGCCTCGTCGGCGAACAGGTAGATACCGCCCGCCTCGCCCGCCTCGCGGTTCTCCGTCCACACCTTGCAGATCAGGCCGGGGACGCCCGCGATCCGGTGCGCGAGTTCGGACAACTCCGCGGCCATCTCGTCGCCCCACGGGCCGGAATAGAGGTAATCCATCTGTAAGAGTTTTAGGGCCATGGCAACCTCCACCTTTTCGCGGTAATCGGACAGGCGCTGGCACACCTCGGCGGTCTAACGCTAAGCACTACCGGCCGCACCGAGTCTCTGAAGGAACATAAAAACCCCCGTGTCACGGGTTGGGTGCATGCCGTTGTTAGGCTCGCCCCATTTGCACCGTTCAACCTGAGCGAGCCGATTTACTCGCCTGCCATTCTCCAGCTCGATGCTCGCGCCCCTCGAAATCATCGCGAGAATCAGCTTGACCATCAACATCGGTTGCCCCGTATTCTTCAAGCAGCTTCACGATTGGGTGATACCTATCCCAGTCCAGCAGAAAACGAGCCTGCATCGCCAGATCAAGAGGCTTCTTCGTGTAAATCGAAGCCGCCGGCTCATCCGCAACAAAATCCGGGTTAGCCCCATGCTCAAGCATCATAAGAACCAAAGACACATCACCGCTCAAGATTGCGGGATACAGAGCCGATGCACCTTCATCGTAAGGCACATTTAGGTCAATGCCGGCTTGAACGAGGCGCTTCGCCTCATCCATTTTGCTTTCGGCTATGGCGGTAAGAAGTTGTTCGTGAAGATTCGCCATACGGGATTTTCATCTTTCGTCACTCGCCAGAGCCTAACGCAGATTGTGCCGAATCATTAGGGCTAACTTCGCGACGAGGCAAAAGCCGCAACCCAGCGGCCTGACGCGCGCCATTATCCGGCCGCGTTTCCGTTACCACAAGGGTTAAGTCGGGCGGGACGACGGCACCGAACTGTTCGGCAACCTCACGCCGCGGCCGCCTTCTGGCGATCCTAACGGCTTCCGCGCGCTCGCCGACTTGGGCAAGCCCGCGCTAAGCTCGGGAATACCTGTTGACCGCCCGTCGCGCCTTTAGTACTTTAGAAAGGCGCGCGCCACCCGGGCGCGCGTCACCTCACTCAACACCCGCGATCAACGGAGAAGGATAAATGACTCAGCCGGGGGCTGTCCGCTACGGGCCCGAGGAGTGCGCTTGGTGCATGGGCCGGAGGCGCGAGCGCGAGCAGCAGTGTCCCGTCTGCAAGGGGCGCGGGGCGGTGCTCGCCGCGCAGCCGGCGCGGCCCTGCCGCTCGTGC
>DATCVD010000166.1:0-4098 GCA_036567125.1 Pyrinomonadaceae bacterium
CCAGCCGGTAGACGACCAGCACGGACGCGAACGCCCCGGCGAACGCCGCGACGAAAACAATCGGCACGCCGGCGACGCGCGCGCCCGCCCCCAGCGCAATCGCCAGACTCGCGCCGAGCGCGCCGCCGCCCGACACGCCGAGCGTCAGCGGCTCCGCCAGCGGGTTCCGAAACAACGCCTGCAACGCCGCGCCGACCGCCGCGAGCGACGCGCCGACCGCGCCGGCCAGCACCACGCGCGGCAGGCGCAGGCGGAAGAAGAGCGTGCGCGCCGTCTCGTCATCCCACAGCGCGCGCAGATCGATGGGCGCGAAGCCGACGCGCAGCGCGACGAGGGCCACCGCGACGAGCACGGCCGCGAGCAGCAGCAGCGAGCGCAGCAGCCCGCGCGATTTCGGATCGCGGATTTCGGGTTGCGGATCGGCGTCGCCGCGCTCCGTCTCTCGTGTCTGCACTCGCGCCATTGTAAATCGCCGGGGCCGGATTCCGCAGTCCGCGGCCCGGAGTCCACAACCCCCTTCACTCCGTCCAGACGAACGTGCGGCCGAAGGCGCGGCGGGCGCGGACGTGCGAGTCGGAATAGACTTCGGCGAGCACCTCGTCGCGCAAGACCTCTTCGGGCGTGCCCGCGGCGGCGACCGCGCCGTCGCGCATGGCGAAGACGAGGTCGAAGGCCGGGTCGATCAGTTGCAGGTCGTGCGTCACGACGAGCGCGGTCAAATTCCTCTCGTCGCGCAAGCGCCGCAGGTGGCGGACGAGCGCGGCCCGGTGCTTGAGGTCGAGCGCCGACGAAGGCTCGTCCAAGAGCAGGAACTCCGGCTCCTGCGCGACGGCGCGGGCGAGCGAGACGAGTTGCCGCTCGCCGCCCGACAGCTCCGTCACGCTGCGCGGGGCGAGGTGGGCCGCGTCCACGGCCGCGAGCGCGGCGCGGGCCACCTCCACGTCGCGCGCCGACTCGAACCGGAAGCGCGCCGTGTAGGGGCTGCGGCCCGTCAGCACCACTTCGAGCGCGGTCAGCGGGAAGACGGTCGAGGTAGTCTGCGGCACGTAGGCGATGCGCCGCGCGCGCGCGCGCGGCTCGATTGACGAAAGCGGTCGGCCGCCGAACAGCACCACGCCGCTCGTCGGGTCGCGCAACCCGCAGAGCAGGCGCACGAGCGACGACTTCCCCGAGCCGTTCGCCCCGATGAGCGCCGCGAGCGTGCCCCTCCGCAGGCCGAGCGACGCCCCGCGCACGACCTCCGGCAGCCCCGCGCCGTAATGGAAGCGCACGTCGCGCGCCTCGATCAAAGTCTCCCGGTCGTCGTCAGGGTGCATCGCTGTCCGGGCGCGTCACTTCCTCGCGGCGGCGAACGCCTCCGGGTGGATCAGCTCGGCGAACTTCCGCGCGGCGTCGGCGACGAACTGCGAGGGGTGGATGACCGAGGCGTCGCGCAGCGCGTGGACGCGCCCCTCGCGCACGGCCCGCACCTGCGAGAGCTCGGCCCACACCTCTTTCGGGTCTTCGGCGAGGTTGGCCGACTTCGCGCCCATCGCCATGTCGATGATGATTTCGGGATCGAGCGTGGCGACGGCCTCCTTGTTGATCTGGCCGAAGCCCGTCGCCGCGGGCGGCGCGATGGAGTCGCCCCCGGCGATCTCGATCAGCTCGTCGATGAAGCTGCCCTCGGTCGCCGTGTAGAGTCCGCGCAAGGTGCCCGGCACGCGATCGACGATGCAGAGCACGCGCGGCCGCCTCAGGCCGCGGGTGCGCGCGCGCACCTCGTCGAGCCGCGCCCGCGTCTCCTCTAAAAGTTTTTGCGCCTGCTCGTCCCGGCCCGTGGCCGCGCCGATCTGCGTGATCGACGCGAGCGCGTCGGCGACCGTGTAGCTGGGGACGGTGAGCGTGCGGATGCCCAGCGCGTCGAACTTATCTTTGATGAGCGGCGACTGCGACTCGGTCATCACGACGAGGTCGGGGCAGAGCGACGCGATCTGCTCAAGGTTGGTGTTGCTCCACCCGCCGACCTTCGGCAGGCCCGCCACCTCGGGCGGGAACTCGTCGTAGTCCGTGACGGCCACGACGCGCTCGAACGCCCCGACGCCGTGGAGCACCTCGGTCACGCTCGGGCTGAGCGAGATGATCCGCCGCGGTAGTGCGCCGCTTTGCGCGCCCGCCTTCCCGCACGCCGCCCGCTCGACGTAAACGCGATCACCGCACGCGGCGAAGAGCAGCGCGCACGCCGAAGCAATCGCCAGCGCCGCGCCCGCGCGGGCGCGGTTAAGCAGTTTCTTCATCCGTCGCGTTCCCCGTGTCCTCACCCTCGCCTCCCTCCCTCGCGAAGCCGTAGGGGCAATGACGGCAGCCGCTCTCGCAGCAGCGCCCGCGCCGCAGGTGGTACGCCGCGGTGAAGACCACGAACGCGCCCTCGCGGTAAAAATCTTCGCCCTCGACGAGTTTCATTTCTTCCATAGGATTTAGGAGCTAGGATTCAGGATTGAGATTTGAGATTTCAGATCAGAGATTTCACATCCTAAATCCTAACTCCTAAATCCTAACTCCTAGCTCCTACCTAAAAGTTGAGCTGCGCGCCGGCGCGGCCCGTGCGGCCGGGCGTGCGGAAGCCGCTCTCGTAGATGTCGCGGCCGAAGAGGTTTTCGACGAGGCCGAAGAAGCGCAAGGCGCGGCGCTCGTCGAGGGGCACGGTGTAGCTCGCGCCCGCGTCGGCACGCGCGGCCGGCGCGAAGCGGTAGACGCGGCTCGTGAACGTGAGCGGGTCGAAGACGGGCGCGAGGTAGTCGCTCGTGGCGGCGAGGTCGAAGTTGACGACGACGCGGCGGCCGAAGCGGTGCGTGGCGACGACGGCGAACAGGTGCGACGGCGTGGCGAAGGCGCGCAGTTGGCCGAGGCGCGCTGTTGCCTCGTCGCTGTTGGTGTAGGTGTAAGACGCGCGGAGGCTCGCGGCGCGCGTCGGCGCGGCTTCGAGTTCGAATTCGGCCCCGCGCGCGAGGCCGCCGCCGGTGTTGGCGTAGCCGCCGAAGCGGCCGAACGGATCGTCGGGCGGGACGAGGCCGGTGAAGTCGAAGACGATGGTCTCTTGCAGGCGCGTGTAGAAGTAGGTGGCGGAGGCGCGGGCGCGCCCCGCGGCGAAGGTCTGATCGACTCCCGCGTCGAAGGCGACGGAGCGTTCGGGCGCGAGGCGCGGATCGCCGAAGGGCGAGAAGCCGAAAGCGCCGCTGAACGACGAGCCGAAGCGCTCGAAGAGCGACGGCGCGCGGTAGCCGTTGCCGACGTGCGCGCGCAGCTTCGTGTCCGTCGAGCGGAAGAAGTAGGCGACCGAGCCGTCGCCCGTGTAGGCGGTGGGCGGCGAGACGAAAGTGATGTTGGCGTAAGGGGCGGAGGACGAGGGCGCGAAGCGCGGCTCGTCGAGCCGGAAGGTTTGCGCGCGGAAGGCGGCGGAGAGTTGGAGCCGTTCGTCGAGCAGGCTCAGTTGATCCTGCACGAAGAAGGCGTGGCTGCGCTGCGTCGCTTCGAGGTTCAGGTTGTCGGACGGGTTCTGCGCGAACTGGCGGTTGACGAAAGTCTCGGCCTCGAACTCGTAGCCGGCGGTCAGCAAATTCGCGCGGCCCGTGCGAAGGTCGGCGCGCGCGTTAACAGTGTGCGCGCGGCCGTCGAAGTCCGAGCGGGGCGTGTTGAAGAACTCGGTCGAGCGGTCGCCCGCGCCGCCGGGGCCTTCGCGGAAGCTGCCGTCGGTTCTGACGCCCTGATAAGAGATCGTGTAGCCGAAGAAAGTGCGGGGCCGGTGCGCGAGTTGGAGCGCGGTAGCGAGGAAGCGCGCGGCGCGCGAGGCGTCGGGGTCGTTGGCCGAGGGGATGAAGGTCGCCCCGGCGGCGTTCAACTGTTCGGCCGGCGTGCCCGCTTCGTAGCGGCGAAGCTCCTCGCGCGGGATGGCGACGGCATCGACGACGCCCGCGGGCAGGCCGGACGCGACGGGCCGCGGGTCTTCGTTGAGCTGCGCGAAGGAGTCGGCGGCGAACAGGCGCGCGGTGAGCGTCATGCGCGGCGTGAGGCTGAAGAGCACGCGCCCTCCGGCGGACGTGTTGCGCGCCGCGTCGTCCG